>NZ_VRVD01000019.1:0-28122 GCF_008040015.1 Methylobacterium sp. WL18
AGGCCGGGACCCTCGCCGACATCGCCCGGGCCCGGGCCTCCGCTCCCTACGCGGCGCCGAAGACTGACGACGTGCCGGCGGTGCTGAAGGGGCTGTCCCGGGACGCCTACGAGGCGATCCACCCGGTCCCCGGCCGCGCGGTCTGGGCCGGCCGGGACTTCGGCTACGAGGTCGAGCCGCTGCTGCGCGGGTCGATCTTCGACACGCCGGTGTCGCTCTTCGTCGTGGAGAACGGGCTGGTGCAGCCAATCGCCTACGATAGGGACAGCCTGATCGCCGCCAACATCGCCCTGCCGGAGCTGAGCGCCGACACCGCCTTCTCGGGGTTCCGCCTGCGCGCCCGCTTCGGTGACGGGACCGAGCTGTCGAACTTCGCGCTGTTCCAGGGCGCCTCGTTCTTCCGCCTCGTGGCTGAGGGCCAGGATTTCGGCATCAACGCCCGGGCACTGGCCCTGCGGCCGGCCGATTCCCGCGGCGAGGAGTTCCCGCTGTTCCGCGCCCTGTTCATCGAGGCGCCCGCACTCGGGCAGCCGATCGTCGTGCACGCGCTGGTCGAGTCGGAATCGGCCGCCGCCGCGTTCAAACTCACGCTGACGCCGGGCCGCGAGGCCTCCGTGGCCGAAATCGACGGCACCGTGTTCGCCCGGGCCGAACTCGACCATATCGGCCTCGGCGGCATGCAGGGAAGCTACCTGTTCGGTCCGCTCGACCGGCAGAAGGTGGACGACTTGCGCGCCGCCGCCTTCTCGGTGGAGGGGTTGGCGATCCGCAACGGCTACGGCGAGCCGATCTGGCGCCCGGTGCACAATCCCGAGGCGCTGCAGGTCTCGGCCTTCCTGGACCGGGGGCCGAAGGGTTTCGGCCTGATGCAGCGCGCCCGCTCGTACGACGACTTCGAGGACGACCGTCGGCACTGGGAGCGGCGCCCGTCCCTGTGGATCGAGCCGCAGGACGATTGGAGCGAGGGCGCGGTGACGCTCCTCGAGATCCCGAGCGATTCGGAGCTGAACGAGAACGTGTTCGCCTACTGGCGCCCGAAGGCCAAGCTCGCCAAGGGCGGCGAAATGCGCTTCCTCTGTCGCCAGCACTGGTCGAGGGGCTGGCCCGATCCGCTGCCCCCCGAGCTCGCCCGGGTGAAGGACAGCCGCTGCGGCCACGGCAGCGCCGGCAACCGGCGCCTGTTCGCGGTCGATTTCGAGGGTGACGGGCTGACCCGGCCCGAGGACATCGAGGTGGCGCTCAGCGCCTCCGCCGGGACGATCACCCGGCAGGATCGGTTCCCCTATCCCGAGCGCCGGACCCTGCGGGTGCTGTTCGAGCTCGATCCCGGCAGCGAGCGGGCGAGCGAATTGCGCCTCGGGCTCCGGCGCGGACAGGAGCGGGCCAGCGAGACCTGGCTGTTCCGCTGGACGCCGTGATTTTCAATCGCCCATCACCCCGAGGATCACACCCCGCCGTGCGCCTGGACGAGACCACCACGTTGACGCCGCCCGCATCCAGCCCGGATGCCGGCACCGCGCGCCCTGAGAAGACTGCTGCGATGCCACCTGAGGCGCCCCTGGCGATGCCGGTGCAGGACCTCTCGACCTGGGATCGCACGGGCGGCCACCGGCCGGCGCGACCGCGAAAAACTCCCTGGGCGGCCCGGCTGTTCGTGTTCGGCGGCGCGCTGGCGCTCACCTTCTATGGCGGCTGGCAGATGGTCGAGACCGTGTCGGTCTCCGGCAGCCCGACCGCCTTGCAGCTCGTCCTGGTCGTGCTGTTCTGCCTGACCTTCTCGTGGATCGCCCTGGCCTTCACCAGCGGCCTGCTCGGCTTCGCGATGCTGCTGCGCCGGCCGCGCCCGGCCCCGGTCCCGACTGCGCTCCACACCCGTACCGCCGTGCTGATGCCGGTCTACAACGAGGCGACGGCCCGGACGTTCGCCGGCGTCGAGGCCATGCGCGAGGCCGTGGAGGCCACGGGGCTCGGCGACCACTTCGACTGGTTCGTACTCTCCGATTCGACGCAAGCCGACGCCTGGATCGCCGAGGAGCGCGCCTTCCTCGACCTGCGCCACCGCCTCGGCCCGGATGCCCGGCTGTACTACCGGCATCGGCCGAAGAACCATCACCGCAAGGCCGGCAATATCGGCGACTTCGTCACCCGCTGGGGCGGCCACTACGACCACATGCTGGTTCTCGACGCCGACAGCCTGATGAGCGGTCCGGCCGTGGTGGCGCTCGCGGCCGCCATGGAAGCCGACCCGGATTCGGGCATCGTCCAGACGCTGCCGCTGATCATCAACCGCAACACCCTGTTCGCCCGTCTCCAGCAATTCGCCGCCCGGATCTACGGACCGGTGATCGCCGCCGGGCTGTCCACCTGGTCGGGTCGCGACGGCAATTACTGGGGCCACAACGCCATCATCCGCACGCGGGCGTTCGCGCAGGCCTGCGGGTTGCCGGACCTGCCCGGTAAGCCGCCCTTCGGCGGCCACATCCTGTCCCACGACTTCGTCGAGGCAGCCCTGATCCGCCGCGCCGGCTGGGCGGTCTACATGCTCCCGCAACTGCCCGGCTCCTACGAGGAGAGCCCCCCTTCGCTGATCGACGTGGCGGTCCGCGACCGCCGCTGGGCGCAGGGCAACCTACAGCACGCCCGGGTGATCGGCGCTGCCGGCCTGCACCCGGCCACGCGCCAGCACTTCGCCACCGGCATCGCCGGCTACCTCGCCTCCCCGCTCTGGCTCTGCCAGCTCGTGGTCGGTATCCTGCTGGTCCTGCAGACCGCCACGGAGCGGCCGGACTACTTTGGCGGCGCCGGGTTCTCGCCGGTCTTCCCGCGGTTCGATCCCGTCCGCGCGCTCCAGCTGTTCGGCCTGACCATGGCGGTCCTGCTGGCCCCGAAGCTCCTGGGCCTGATCCTGGCCCTCCTCGACGGACCGGTGCGGCGGGCCTGCGGCGGCGCCGGCCGGCTGATCCTGTCGAGCCTCGTCGAGGTCCTGCTGTCGGCCCTGGTGGCGCCGGTGGCCATGGTGATCCAGTCCGGATCGGTGATGGGTATCCTGCTCGGACGCGACACCGGCTGGAATCCGCAGCGCCGCGACGACGGCTCGATCCCGATGCGGGACATCGTGGCCCGCCATCGCTGGCATACGGCGCTCGGCCTGGTCGCCGGCATCGCGGCCTTCGCGCTCGCGACCTCACTGTTCCTCTGGATGAGCCCCACGATCCTGGGCTTGGTCCTGGCAATCCCGATCTCCTGGGCGAGCGGCCAGCTCGGCCTCGGGCTGGCACTCAAGCGCCGCCGGTTGCTCGCGACACCCGAGGAGGAGACCCCACCGGAGATCGCCGTCCGGGCCGGCATCCTGGCGGCCCGCAACGCCAGCCAGGGGCTCGACGAGGCCGATGCACTCGCCGCGCTCCACGCCGATCCGACGCTGGCCGAGGCCCATGCCCGCATGCTCCCCGTCGGCCTGTCACGGCCCCGGGGTGCCATCGACCCAGACCAGACCCTGGCCACCGCCAAGATTTGCGAGGCCGCGACCGTGACGGAGGCTCGGGCCTGGCTTTCTCCGAAGGAACGCATGGCGCTGCTTCACGACCGTGCCCTGCTCGATCGGCTGGTACGGCTGGAGCACGACAACGCTCGGGAATGACGGACCGGAATACTGGGACGCGGATGCTTCGGGCTCGAAGTCCTGAAGCACCCGCTCATAGATACCTATCGCCGCACGGGCGGCGACAAGGCGCTGCGTTACTGGTAGGATTGAGTATCGTCGGCTGACCGCACGAGCGCCGATGGCTGAGAGACTCGTCTGGACTCCCGCTCGAACTGCACGGGGGTTTGCCGATGCCGCGCTACTACTTTCACTACCAGGATCACGTGACCAGCCTCGACGAGGACGGTCTGGAGCTTGCCGACCAGAACGCGGCTCGTGTCCAGGCGGTGGTCGCCGCCGCCGAAATGCTGAAGGATCTCGGCGGAGCGTTCTGGGATAGCCCGAATTGGCGGTTCTGGGTCACGGACGAGAGCGGCGCGGAGATCTGCGCGCTGCGGATCGCGCCCGGCTAGAACGCGATCCCGAACGGTGGCCGCCGGCTGCCGGGACAAGACGATGCGGATCAATCGGACCGATCTCGCCGACCTTGGAACCTTCGTCGCCATCGCACGCCACCGTAGCTTCAGGCGGGCGGGCCTTGCGCTTGGCGTCAGCGCGTCAGCATTGAGTCATGCGCTCAAGGCGATGGAGGCACGCCTCGGCGTCCGCCTCGTCAACCGCACCAGCCGGAGCGTGACCCTGACCGCGGCCGGCGAGGATCTGCTCGCTTCGCTCGACGCACCGTTCGCGGCGATCGGGAGCGCCCTCGACGTGCTCAACCGGCACCGGGAGCCGGCAGAGGCAACGGGGCGGATCCGCCTCAACGTGCTCGAACATGCGAGTACGCTTCTGCTCGCGCCGGTTCTGCCCCTCTTCCAAGCGCGTCATCCGCGGGTGGAGATCGACGTCCGGGTCTCCAACGATCTGCTCGACGTCGTGGAGACCGGGGCCGATGCGGGCATCCGCTATGGCGGAACGGTGCCCCAGGATATGGTCGCGCAACGCCTATCGGCCGATCTGCGCTGGGTGGTGGTCGGCGCTCCTGGCTATCTCGACCGGAATGGAACGCCCGACCATCCGTCCGACCTCTTGGCACACCGGTGCCTGCGCATTCGCCTCGGCGACGAGAGCCTCTACCGGTGGGAGTTCGAGAAGGGATCCGAGGCGCTCGCGCTCGACGTTCCGGGCGCGGTGACGATCGACAACACGCAGTTCGCCCTGACGCTCGCAATGTCGGGCGGCGGCCTCGCCTATCTCCCGGAGCCCTGCGTCGGACCGGCCGTCGCCCGAGGCGACCTGCGCATCGTGCTGGCGGACTGGGCCCCGACGGGCGCGGGGTTCCACCTCTACTATCCCGGACGCCGCCAACTCCCGACGGGATTGCGCCTCCTCCTGGACCTGATCCGCGCGGTGAAACCGCTCGGCCTGTAGAGGTGGCGCCACCCGGCGATGAGTTCGACTCATCGATCCGATGAGGAAGGGACGGCTGACCGGCGACCCCTCCAGAGTCTACGTCGAGCACCTCATCGAGGTCAGCGAACAGATCGAGACATGCGCAGTTTCACCGGGAAGGTCGCCTTCATCACGGGCGCAGCCAGCGGCATCGGCCGCGCCGCCGCGCTCGCCTTCGCGCAGGAGGGCGGGCGCGTCGCGATCACCGACCGCACGGAGGCTCCGCTGGAGCAGCTCCGCGGCGAGATCGAAGCGGGCGGCGGTGAGGCGCTGGCGATCCGCTGCGACGTCTCGGTGCCGGAGGACGTGGAAAACGCGGTGGCCGCCACCGTCGAGCAATTCGGCAGGCTCGACTGCGCCTTCAACAACGCCGGCGTCGAGAACACGGCCGCTCCGGTCCACCAGATCGCCCTGGACGCGTGGGACCGGATCATCGCCATCAACCTGCGCGGCACGTTCCTGTGCATGAAGCACGAGATCGCGCAGATGCTGCGCCAGGGCGGCGGCGTGGTGGTCAACACCGCGTCCGGCGCCGGCATCCGGGGCGTGGCGGGCGGGGCGAGCTACGCCGCCTCCAAGCATGCCCTGATCGGGCTCACCAAGTCGGCCGCCCTCGATTATGCGAAATCGAACATCCGGGTGAACGCCGTCCTGCCCGGGAACATAGCGACGCCGATGATGGACCGCTTCACCGGTGGCGATATCCAGAAGGCGATCGACCTCGAGCCGGTCGGGCGGCTGGGTAAGCCCGAGGAGATTGCGGAAGCCGTCTTGTGGATGTGTTCCGACCTCGGCGCCTTCGTGACCGGTGCGTCGATTTCGGTCGATGGCGGTTGGTCGCTCTGAGGGACGTTTACGCGACGACGGAGGATCGATCGAATGGACATCAAGCGCAGCGGAAGCCAGCCGTCGGGCCCGGGACCGTCCGAGTGGTTCACCGGCACGGTACGGATCGACCCGCTCCACAGCGCGCCCGATCCCGCACGCGTCGCCATCGCTAGCGTGACCTTCGAGCCAGGTGCGCGAACCGCGTGGCACACGCACCCCCTCGGTCAGACGCTGATCGTGACCTTCGGGCGCGGTTGGGTCCAGCGCGAGGGCGGTACGGTCGCGGAGGTCGCGCCGGGCGACGTGGTCTGGTTCGAGCCCGGCGAGAAGCACTGGCACGGTGCCACGGCGACGACGACGATGACCCATATCGCCATCCAGGAGCGGTTGGACGGCCAGGCCGTGACCTGGCTGGAACAGGTGGGCGACGACTCGTTTCACGGCCCGTGACGCGGTTGCTCGCATCACGGGCCGAGTTGCTCGGAGCCGAGCGCTCTGTTCGACACGCACGCTGTCGCCGGACCGGCCCTACATCCGCGGCGGTGTCGGATTGGCCCACGTGAGGGCTGATTAACCATTCAGCACCTAGGGTCGGCTCAGCCCAAACGGAGCTGTCCATGACCCTGGTGTTCGCGTTCCTGCTGCTGCCCCTCGCCCTGGCCATCGTGCTGGCCCGGGGGGAGCCGGTGCGCACCATCAGCTGCCTCGGCGCCATGGGCGTCGGCTGCTTCATCGCCTGCTGGAGCGTGATGGGATTGCTGCGTCATCGCGCCTGACGCCCGGCGCGCTACAGGAAGCCGCTGGCCCGGGGAGCGCCGGCGAGATGACGTCCGGCCCGGGCAACGAGCTGCGCGAACGCCATCGCGGCCGCCGTGGCCTGCGCCCGAGACGGGAAGCCCCGCCGCGACTCGGCTATCGGCTCCTCGGTCTCGTTCATGAGAACCCAGGTCCAGCGCGTCCGGTCGGTGGCGCGGATCTCGAAGCGCATGGGCTGCTCGCCGGTCCAGAACAGGCCGCCCCGATTCCGGCACCGATCGGTGACGGGGTGATGACGGGCGGCGACGAATCCTCAGCCGACCGGCTCAGCCTCGCGCCTCGGCCCCTGGGCAGCGTCACCGGAGATGTTTGCGCGGCGACGGCGCCCCACGCGTTTGGGGATACGCTAGCGCTGCTGCATCTCGGGCGTTCGATCGCCAATCCGTCGTAGCGATCGCGCGTCCCGAACTTCATCCCCGTCGGCAATGCCGCGAGCGCTAATGGGGGGCGGCCGCCCGGCGCCTTGCATCCGACCGCGCGGAGGCTATGGCAGGGCCCCGCCCCTCGCCCGTCGGAGCCCGCATGATATCCGTGACCGCGCTGATCGCCCAGGAACTCAGGGTTGGGGAGGCGCAGGTCGCCGCCGCCGTTGCGCTCCTCGACGGCGGCGCGACGGTTCCGTTCATCGCGCGCTACCGCAAGGAGAATACCGGGGGGCTCGACGACACGCAGTTGCGCAAGCTCGACGAGCGGCTGGTCTACCTGCGCGACCTCAACGACCGCCGCACCGCCATCGTGGCGAGCGTGCGCGCCCAGGGGAAGCTGACCCCGGTGCTCGCCGCCGCCCTCGACGCCGCCGACACCAAGGCGCGCCTCGAAGACCTCTACCTGCCATTCAAGCCGAAGCGCCGCTCCAAGGCGCAGACCGCCCGGGAGGCCGGGCTGGAGCCTCTGGCCCAGGCGCTGCTGACGAAGCCCGAGATCGCACCCGAACGCGCCGCCGCGGCGTTCGTGTCCGCCGAGACGGGCATCGCCGACACCGAGGCGGCGCTGGAGGGCGCCAGGGCCATCCTGATCGAGCACCTCGCGGAGGATGCCGATCTGGTCGGCCGCTTGCGCGCGGATTTCTGGCGGAGCGGCCAGCTAACGTCGAAGATCCGCAAGGGTAAGGTCGCGGAAGGCGCGAAGTTCTCGGATTACTTCGAATGGAGCGAGCGCCTGGAGCGGATGCCTTCGCACAGGATCCTGGCGATCTTTCGCGGAGAACGCGAAGGCATCCTGGACGTCGCCCTCACCGCCGACGGTGAAGAATCGGACCCCGGCCGCCCAGGCCCGTTCGAGACCGCGATCTGCAGCCGGCATCGCATCGCCGCGCGGGGCCGGCCGGCCGATGCCTGGCTGCTGGACGTCGTGCGGGTCGCCTGGCGCACCAAGATCCGCACCGGGATCAAGCAGGATCTGCGGACCCGACTGTTCGAGCGCGCCGAGGACGAGGCCGTGAAGGTCTTCGCCGGCAACCTGAAGGATCTGCTGCTCGCAGCTCCCGCGGGCGGGCGGGCGACGTTGGGGCTCGATCCGGGTTTCCGGAACGGCGTGAAGGTCGCGGTGGCGGACCGGACCGGGCGGATCGTGGCGGTGGAGACCACCTATCCGCACGAGCCGCAGCGGCGCTGGAAGGAGGCGGTCGCGAGCCTCGGACGGCTCTGCCGCACGCACAAGGTCGAGCTGATCGCCATCGGCAACGGTACCGCCTCCCGGGAGACCGAGCGGCTCGCCGCCGAGATCGTGGCGGCCAATCCCGACCTGACGCTCGCCAAGGTCACGGTCTCGGAGGCCGGCGCCTCGGTCTACTCGGCCTCGGAGATCGCCTCGCGGGAACTGCCCGATCTCGACGTGTCCCATCGCGGTGCCGCCTCGATCGCCCGCCGACTGCAGGATCCCCTCGCCGAACTGGTGAAGATCGACCCCAAATCGATCGGTGTCGGCCAGTACCAGCACGACATCAGCGAGGCAAAGCTGTCGCGGCAGCTCTCGGCGGTGGTCGAGGACGCGGTGAACGCGGTGGGCGTCGACGTGAACACCGCCTCCCCGGCTCTGCTGGCACAGGTCTCCGGCCTCGGCACGTCGATGGCGGACAGGATCGTGGCGCATCGCGACGCGAACGGCGCGTTCCGGACGCGCACGGCGCTCAAAGCGGTCCAGGGCCTCGGCCCGAAGACGTTCGAGCTGGCTGCCGGATTCCTGCGCATCCAGGGCGGGGACGATCCCCTCGACGCCTCGGGCGTCCACCCGGAATCCTACCCCGTGGTCCGCCGGATCCTGCAGGCGACCAAGAGCGACATCCGGGTGCTGCTGGGCAACGCTGCAGCCCTGAGCCAGCTCTCCCCCGAAGCCTTCGCGGATGCGCGCTTCGGCACCCCCACCGTGCGCGACATCATCAGCGAGCTGGAGAAGCCCGGACGCGATCCGCGCCCCGCCTTCAAGACCGCGAGCTTCGAGGAGGGTGTCGAGAGCATCGGCGACCTCCGCCCCGGCATGCAGCTCGAAGGCGTCGTGACGAACGTCGCCGCCTTCGGCGCCTTCGTGGATATCGGCGTCCACCAGGACGGGCTCGTCCACATCTCGGCAATGGCGCGCCGTCGCATCGCATCGCCCGCCGAGGTGGTCCGGACCGGCGAGGTGATCCGGGTGCTGGTGCTCAACGTCGATGTCCCGCGCAAGCGCATCGCCCTGTCGATGCGGCTCGACGACCCGATCGAGCCCGGCTCGCCGGCGCGGCGCCCCAGCGAACCGTCGCCGGACCCGAAGCGGATGCGCTCCGGTCCACCCGCGGAGACCGGCGGCGCCCTCGCGGATGCGCTCCGCCGGGCGGGGACGACGCCCGGCAAGCGAAGCTGAGAACGCCTTCGTCCGGACAGAACCGGACGCGGCACGAACGGAAACGGCCGGGGCGAGGCCCCGGCCGTTTCCGTTCGTGTGTGAGCCGAGGCTTACCGCAGGAGCTGCAGGATACCCTGCTGCGCCTGGTTCGCCAGCGACAGGGCCGAGATGCCCAGCGACTGACGGGTGGACAGGGCCTGCGAGTTCGCAGCTTCCTGGTTTAGGTCGGCCGAGGTCAGGTTCGACGCGCCGGTATCGAGCACGTTGATCAGGTTCTTGCTGAAGTCCTGACGGTTCTGCACCACCGACAGGTTCGAGCCGAAGGTCGAGGCGTCGGTGCGCAGCTGGCTGGAGGCGGTCGTCAGCTTGCCCAGCGTCGTGTTGATGTCGGAATTGAGCAGGAAGTTGCCCTGCCCGATCGTCGACGTCTTCGCCGAGGTGCTGGTGATCGAGGTCAGCCCCAGACCGCTCGAGGTCTCGTCGGTCGCGCTGACCGTGAGGTTCGAGTTGCCCTTCGGGTTGAAGTTGATCGTCAGGTTGTTGTTGTCGCCCTTGCCGTTGATCAGGTTCGTGCCGTTGAAGCTCGAATCGCCGGCCAGCTGATCGATCTGGGTCAGCAGGCTGTTGTACTGCGAGGCGAGCGTCGCCCGGGCCGTGACGCCCGAAACGCTGAGGTCCGAGCTCTGGCCGGCCGCGGCGGTGGTGCCGTAGGTCGGACCGGACGAGGCCGTGCCGCCCGAGAAGCCGAGCGCGGTCTGGTCGGCCGAGGTCTTGAATTCCACGTCCGAGGACGCGTTCATCACGATCTTGGTGCCGTCGGTGCTCTTCGAGAAGCTGCCGGCGCCGACCGCGGTGTTGAGCTTGGTCAGGGCCTGGTCGAGGGTGTCGGTCGAGGCCAGCGCGACGGTGGTCGCCGAGCCGTTGACGTAGAGGTTGAGCGTGGTGTTGGCGGCCGGGGCCGAGTAGGCGGTCGAGGCGGTGCCGGTGGTGGTGATCTGCGTGGACAGCGCCTGGTTGGCGACCGACTTGGCCTGATCGACCAGCTTCTGGATCGAGGTGATGCCCTGGTTGGCGGCCTGGATCGACTGGATCCCGTTCGAGATACCGTCGAGCAGGTTGCCAAGGTCACCCGAGCGCTGGCTGAGGGACTGCGAGGTGAAGAAGCTCACCGGGTTGTCGAGCGCCGAGGAGACCTTCAGGCCGGTGGAGAGCCGGTTCTGGGTGGTCGCGGTCAGCGAAGCCGTGTCCTGCAGGGAGAGCAGGTTCTGGCGGGTGGCGGCGGTGAGGGTGACGCTGGAAGACATCGGGACGATCCTTTTGATCGAGAAGCCGTCTTATTGGCGGCTCCTACGATGTATCGCCCAACCGCTTGCCGAGATATTAATTCGATCTCTCAAAAAATGTATCTGCGCGGCATGGTTAAAAATATTTATCCGAGATTGAACGCGGGCGGTATTTTCAGATATTTGGATCGAATACTGTGATCGCGAAGTCAGAACTCCAAAATCGTTGCGGCAATAAGTACCATCCTCGGGCGACTATGTTCAGAATGTTGTTTGTTTTCGCACTTGGAGACGCCGTAGACCGTTTCCGTTATTGCTCTGGATATCATTCCCAGATCACCGCAAATCCGAACGTCGCCTCCTGACGCTCTGGTCCGTCACAGGCGTGCTGTCGTGAGCCATTGGCGGCCCGTCTGAGCGACCAGCGAGTGCACGGCATGCGCTTCGAACAGTTCGATCTCAGAGCGCTCGCGGTTGAGAAGCATACCGGTTCGGCATCGGCGAACGGTTCGAATCCAGGACCTCGGGCCGCGCGCGCAGGCACTCAGCGCCACATAGGGTGACCGGTCCATCCCGATCATCGCTACATTGCAGGACGGGAGGGCGCCTCGTCGCAATGCGGCCGTCACGCGGGACCGGAGACCCGGATCGTCAGCCGGCCATCGGAGAAGCCCGCTGCCGGCTGTGCCGTCAAACCTGCGCGCCGGACAGCCAGTCGCGCCACATGCCCCGGAACGCCGTCGCGACATCCTCGGCCAAGCTGGCGTGGTCCATGAGCGCGCTGCCATGCAGACGCTCGCGAAGGCCGTTCCGGATCGCGCGAAGGCGCTCCGGATTCGTCGCCAGGTCTCGGGCGATCGCCACGTAGGCGTCCTCGGTGTCGGCGATCAGATCGGGAAGGTCCATCGCCGTGAGCACCGAGACCCCGGTGCGTGCCGCCGCGTGTGCGCCACGCAGGGTCACGAACGGTACCCCCATCGACAGGGTGTCGTAGCTCGTGGTGCCGCCGTTGTACGGGTACGGATCCAGGGCGATATCCACCCTGTGGTAGAGTTCGTGATAGCCGCTGTTCACGCGCGGCTGGAAGTTCACCCGATCGAGGGGCATCCCGGCTGCGGCGAGGCGCTTATCGACCGCCTCGCGGACTTCCACGGTCCCGATGTCGCCCACCACCATGAACAGACGCGCGTCAGGCACCGCCAGCAGGATGTCGGCCCAGGTCTTCAGGGCCGCGTCGCACACCTTGGTCAGGCGGTTGAAGCACCCGAAGGTGATGTATCCCGCATCCTCGAAAGGCGCGCGCTCGCGGACGGGTGGCAGGTCGTCGACGCCCCTATAGGTCGCCGTGACCCGCGGCAGGCGCCAGAGGCGCTCCGCGTGCAGGGGCTCGGCCAGGCCGGGCGGGTCCGTGATCGGGTCGGTCAGGCGATAGTCGATGGCGGAGAGGCCGGTGGTGCCGGGATGCCCGATCCAGGTGACTTGGACGGGCGCGGGCTTGCGGGCGAACACGAGCAGACGGTTGCCGGCGCTATGCCCGGAGAGATCGACCAGGATGTCGATCCGGTCGGCCTCGATCCTGTCAGCCGCGGCGTCGTCGTCCAGGCAGGCGAGGTTGGTCCAGCCGTCGAACAGCGGCTTGAGCCGCTCGGAGACCGCGTCCTCGCTCGCGTGGGTCATGTAGGCCTGTATCGAGAAGGCCTCCCGGTCGGCGGCGCACAGGTACGGCTCGAAGAAGCGGACCAGCGCGTGGTTGCAGAAATCGCCCGAGACGAAACCGATGCGCAGCCGGCGCTCGGGGTCGCGATCGTTGGCGAGGGGGCGGCGGCGCAGCAGCGGATCCGCGTAGCGGCGGCCATAGGCCAGCGCGTCTTCGGCGTATTCCGTGTGCGGAATATCCGCAGCGTAGAGCTTTGCGAACAGGCGGTTGGAGGCGACGAACAGCTTCGACGGGTCGAGACCGAGGGCGCGGTCGAACGCCTCCACGGCCTCGCCCAGGCGCCCGAGGGCCAGCAGGGCGCTGCCGCGGTTGCTGTGCGCGCCGGCATTCCCGGGCTCGAGCACGATCGCCCGCTCGGCATGCCGCAAGGCCTCGCCGTACCGGAAGCGCCGCTGATAGACCCCGGCGATGTTGGCATGGGCAATCGCGAGATCGGGATCGAGTTCGAGGGCCTTCTCGAGTGCCGAGATGGCGCCGTCATGGTCGCCGCGGTTGGTCAGGACCGAGCTGAGCCCGCTGAAGAACAGTGGGTTCTTCGGCTCGCGGTAGAGCGCGATGCTGATCAGGTCGTAGGCCAGCTCCGGCCGGTTCGTCCGGGCCGCGATGGCGCCGGCGAGATAGGTCGCGTGGGCGTGGCTGTCGTCGAGGAGCAGAACCAGGTCGAGCAGGGCCTCCGCCGGACGGAACTCGCCCTGGTCGTAGCGGATCTGCGCCGCCGCGAAGGTACGCTCCATGAAGGCGGCGTCGAGCGGTTGAGCCTCAGGCCCGAAACCCTGCGCCTTGTAGCGCTCCAGGATCGCTCGCGCATCGGGCTGCCGTTCGACGGCCAGCAACGCGGTGGCGAGCGCCAGCCAGTAGCCCGGCCGCTCCGGGGCACCTCGCAGCGCCGCGACGAAATGGGTCACGGCCTTTTCGGGCGCGCGGCTGGCTGCGATCTGGCCGAGTTCGTAATGCGCTTCGGGATGATTGGGCTCGGCATCGAGCACGCGGCGCAGGCTGGACTCGGCCCGATCGAATCGCCCCGAGGCGCGATGGTCCCGAGCCTTCGTGAGGCTGCGCATGGCAGCCGCCCCCGACGCAGCACCGCGTGCCCGCCCGCCATACTGATCGAGCATTCCGCGCCCTCCCGTCGCGCGGAGATTGCGAATGCATCGTTAAGGCCGCGTAAATCCGGCCCTGAACAGCTTTATCGTGCGTATCGGACCACATCGGATCCGCCGAGCGAGCCAGTGCAACGTATGTCCGGTGTCGAGGGTCCACTTCGCAGGAAGGCGCGATGGCGGAAGGGGTGGGATTCGAACCCACGGTAGAGTTGCCCCCACGGCGGTTTTCAAGACCGCTGCCTTAAACCACTCGGCCACCCTTCCCGGCCGCGCCTGCGGCACACCGGTTATGGCGGCCCCGGGCGCCGCGTCAACCGCAGAACGAGCGGTTGACCTGTCTCCGCATTCCGCCTATCTCACCGCCCACGCCTGAGCCGACACGTCGGCGCGGACGTTGCTCGGTTGCGCCGACCTTGGGCCGACAGACGCGATGGGGGATAGTTTAACGGTAGAACGGTGGACTCTGACTCCTCTAGTCCTGGTTCGAATCCAGGTCCCCCAGCCATCGAATTCAGCCCGCCCGGTCAGTGACTTGGCGGGTTTTTCGTTGCCTGAATGCGCTCAGCAGCCGGTTTGACAACATGTGCAGGTTTGCCACCGCCTGCAGCGCAACGCGGGCTGACTTACGCGCGATACCGCTGGAACACGAAGTCCTTGTTCATGGTGCCTCGCTCCCCGGTCACAGCATCGTAGACCCCTTATTCCTCGGCTCAATTTAGCTGAGATTGGAGTAAGCTCCAAACACCCTGGTATCTCTCCTCGAAATATCAGTATTCGGACGTCAACTCCCGAACGGCGCTCATCCGCTTGAGGATGATGCTGGCGTTCACGCCACCGAACCCGAAACCGTTCGAGAGCGCGTAGTCCACGGTGGTGTGCCGAGCCTCCGGTCCGATGAGATCCAGGCCTGTCGCGCCCTCGTCGGGATCGGTCAGATTGAGGGTGGGCGGCAAGATTCCTTCGCGCAATGCCTGCACCGTGATGATCGCCTCCAGCCCGCCGGCGGCACCGAGGAGGTGACCGGTCGCGGACTTCGTCGAGGAAATGGCCGGTCCGTCCTCGGCGAAGACGGACCTGAGTGCCGCCAGCTCCCCCGAATCGCCGACCGATGTCGCGGTCGCGTGCGCGTTGACGTAGCCGATGGCGGCGGGCTCCAACCCTGCCATGGCCAGGGCCGTGGTGATCGCCTGGCGGGCGCCGCTGCCATCCGCGGGGCCGGCGGTGAGGTGGTAGGCGTCGGCGCTTGTGCCGTACCCGACCAGTTCGGCCAGCGGGACCGCGCCACGCGCCTGCGCGTGCGTCAGCGTTTCCAGCACGAGGATGCCGGCGCCCTCGCCCATGACGAAGCCGTCGCGGCTTCGGTCGAACGGCCGCGACGCTGTGGCTGGCGTGTCGTTGAAGGCCGTCGAGAGGCTGCGCGCGGCGGCGAAGCCGCCGAGCGCGACGCGTGTGACGCAAGCTTCGGCACCGCCGCAGACGACGACATCGGCCTCGCCGGCGCGAATGAGGCGCATGGCATCTCCGATGGCTTGGACACTCGCCGCGCAGGCGGTGACGGGAGCCCCGAGCGGTCCCTTGAAGCCGTAGCGGATGGAGACATGGCCGGCGGCCAGGTTGACCAGGAAGGCCGGCACCGTGAACGGCGACAGGCGCTGCGCACCGCGGGTGCGCACGGTCTCCACGGCGTCCGTAATGGTCTGGAAGCCCCCGATGCCGGAGGCCACGATGGTCGCGGTGCGGACCCGCTCCCGCTCGCTGGAGGGTTTCCAGCCCGACTGCCGAAGCGCCTGTTCCGCGGCCGTCAGCGTGAACTGGATGAACCGGTCCATCTTGCGGAGGTCCTTGACCGGGATGAGGGCGCCCGGATCGAACCCGTCCGGATCCTCATCCCGGGACGGCACGAGCCCGGCAACCTTCGCATCGATGTCGGGGACGAGGTCGTCCGGCAAGCGCCGCAAGCCGGATTCCGATGCGACGAGCCGGCGCCACATTCCTTCGACGCTGCAGCCGAGCGGGGAGACGACGCCCATTCCCGTGACCACGATCCGTTCGCGCATCTTCATCCTCTCGCGGAGTTCTGGGTATGCCGCGGACGGCGCACGGCACATGCGGATCCCGGCAGGAGCGGTACGGTCGCGCGTTCAGGCGAAGAGGACGCACGTGCGGGAGATGCGGGCCGTGCCGGCCTGGTGGACGTCATCCGGTGACGGCAGACTGCGCCGCCTGGATCAGTTCGCTCGCGAGAGCCTCGTCGTCGACCGCCCGCGCCAACACGACGGCGCCGACGATCGTCGACAGCGTCGCCAGGGACCGTTGCCTACGGCGCTCCTTGGCTGCCATGGGCGTCAGGCCGGCGAGGATGTCGGCCAAATACCGGACGCCGTCGGTGAACCGGGCCCGGACGGGGCTGCCGATCGGCTCGCGCGCGACGTCGTTCGCCAGGGCCGCGAGCGGACAGCCTTTACCGGGCGTCTGGACGTGCCCGAGGGACAGGTAGTTCGCGATGAGGTCATCCAGACTTCCGAGGCGCTCCTTGGAGCCCGCGCGCGCGCTGTCGAACGCCTCGGCGGCAAGGGCCTCCTTGTTGGAGAACTGACCGTAGAACCCGCCATGAGTCAGGCCGGCCGACGCCATGATGTCGGCCACCCCGACGCCGTGGAGGCCCCGTTCCCGAAACAGTGCCGCGGCGACCTCGACGACGCGGCGGCGGTTGAGCTTGGCCTGCTCTTGGGAAACTCTGGGCATGACCTGATCCTTCGGCGTTCCTGCTACCGATATAGATGCGTCTGATCATCTAAAAAAGGGCGTGACCGGTTACCCGTCGATGGGGTCCGGCAACCGAGCGGCGCGCCCGACGACGCGGATCAAGAATTTCGATCGACCGCGCCTTCGATGCAGAACGCGCGGTCCGCGAAGTCCGGGCTACGCCTCGGACCGGATCGGCAATGCGCCGGAGCCGGCGGCGGCGCTGTCCGTGCGGGGTTCCCGGGCCACCCGGAACCACAGGGCGTAGAGCGCCGGCAGGAACAGCAGCGTCAGGAGCGTGCCTACGCCGACGCCGCCGATCAGGACGTAGGCGAGCGCCCCCCAGAACACCGAGTGCGTCAGCGGGATGAAGGCCAGCATCGCGGCAGCCGCCGTGAGGATCACGGGCCGCGCCCGCCGCACGGTGGATTCCACGATAGCCTCGTAGTCCGATAGGCCGGAGGCCCGGTCGTGATGGATTTGATCCACCAGGATCAGCGTATTGCGCATCAGGATCCCCGACAACGCGATCAATCCCAGGATCGCGTTGAACCCGAAGGGCTGCTGGAAGATCAACAGCGTGGGCACCGCCCCGACGAGACCCAGCGGCGCGGTCGCGAACACCATGAACATGGTCGAGAACGACCGGACCTGCAGCATGATGACCGTCAGCGTCACGATCAGCATCAGGGGGAAGACCGCCACCAGTGCGTTCATCGCCTTCGCGCTCTCCTCCACGGCACCGGCCGTGTCGATCCGGTAGCCCGGCGGCAGCTTCGCCTTGATCGGGTCGAGGAGCGGCAGCACCTGCGCGTGGATGTCCGGCGGCTGCTTGCCGTCGAGCACGTCGCCCTGCACCCGGATGTAGGTCTCGCGATTGTAGCGCTTGAGCACCGCATCCTCGTTGCGGCTCTCCAGATGCGCCACCTGGGACAGTGGCACCTGGCGCCCGTCATGGGTGGCCAGCGTGAGGTCGCCGATCTCGCCGAGCGAGCGACGCTCCGGGCCGGGGCTGCGCAGGAGCACGTCGACGGAGCGCAGGTTCTCGCGGACCTGGGTCGCGGGCGTCCCGTTGAGGTAGCTCTGCAGTTGCTGGCCAGCCTCCTTCGGGGTCAGGCCGATCAGGCGCAGGCGCTCCTGGTCGAGGACGAGGTGCAGGCTCGGGGTCTTGTCACCCCAGTCCAGGTGCACGAGCCGCATGTTCGGGTTGGAGGCCATGGCCTCGGCGACCTCGGCCGCGATGCCGCGGATGACGTCGAGATCCGGCCCCACCACGCGGAAGGCGACCGGAAAGCGGATGGGCGGCCCGAACACGATCTGCAGCACGCGCACGCGCGCCTCGGGGAAGAGGCCGTCGCTCACGAGCTTGCGGACCTTGAGCCGAAGGGCGTCACGGGCTGCGGCGTCGGCGGTCTGCACCACGATCTGCGCGAAGGCGGGGTCGGGCAGCTCCGGGTCGAAGGACAGCACGAAGCGGGGCATGCCCTGGCCGATGTAGCTGGTGATCTCGCGCGCCTCGGGCAGCTGACGCACGGCCGCCTCGACCTTCTTCACGCTGGCCTCGGTGGTCGCGAAGGCCGCGCCCGTCGGCAGGGTCACCTCGACGATGAGTTCCGGGCGCTCCGAGTTGGGGAAGAACTGCTTCTCGACCTTGCCCATGCCGACCACCGCCACCGCGAACAGCGCCACGGTGATGCCGGCCGCCATCCACTTGTGATCGACGGAGGCCCGCACGATCCGACGCAGGCGCTGGTAGTTCCTCGTGGCGTAGATTGCCGCGTGGCCGCCTTCCACCGTCTTGATATTGGGCAGGAGCTTGACGCCGAGATAGGGCGTGAAGGTCACGGCCACGATCCACGAGATGATCAGCGAGAAGCCGACCACCCAGAAGATGTTGCCGGCGTATTCGCCCGCCGTGGAGGCGGCGAAGCCCACGGGCAGGAACCCCGCGATGGTGACGAGCGTGCCGGTAAGCATCGGCGCGGCGGTGGCGCTCCAGGCATGGGTGGCCGCCTCGATGCGGTCGGCGCCCTCCTCCATGCGCACCACCATCATCTCGATGGCGATGATGGCGTCGTCCACGAGCAGGCCGAGCGAGATGATCAGAGCCCCGAGGGTGATGCGGTCGAAATCCCGCCCGGTGACCATCATCACCACGAACACGGCCGCGAGTGTGATCGGAACGGCGAGCGCCACGACGATGCCGACCCTGAACCCGAGGGCGACGAGGCTGACCACGATGACCACGGACAGCGCCGTGAAGAACTTCACCATGAACTCGTGGATGGCCTCGTCGATCACCTTGGCCTGGTCGGTGATCTTCGTGAACGTGATGCCTGTCGGCAACGCGTGGTGGATCGCCACCTCCTCGGCGTTCAACGCTTCGCCGAGCTGCAACCCGTTGAAGCCGGGCTTCATCACGAGGCCGAGCATCAGGGCCGGTTCGCCGTCGTTGCGGATCGCGAAGACCTTCGGATCCTCGTAGCCGCGTTTCACCTCGGCGATGTCGCCGAGCTTGAGGCTGCGGTCGCCCGCACTCACGGGCAGGTTTCGCAGGACGTCCAAGCTGTCGATGGCACCGTCGAGGCGCAGGTAGACCCGGGGTCCGGCGGTCTCGACGAAGCCTGCCGGGGTCACGTCGTTCTGGTTGGCCAGAGCGGTCAGGAGCTGCTGGCCAGTGATGCCGAGCGTCGCGAGGCGCTGATAGGAGATCTCGACGAAGATCTTCTGCGCCTGCTCGCCCAGGATGTTGATCTTCTCGATCCCCGGCACCCGCAGCAGGCGCTGGCGCAGATCTTCGGCCTTCAGCACGAGGTTCCGGTGCGGCAGACCCTGGGCCTGGAGGGCGTAGAGCGCGAAGTAGACGTCCGAGAACTCGTCGTTGAACAGCGGCCCCATCACACCACGCGGCAGGGTGGACGCCTGGTCGGACAGCTTCTTGCGGGCCTGATAGAACTCCGACTGGAGCTTGGCCGGCGGCATGCTGTCCTTGAAGTAGACCTTCATCAGCATGAGGCCCGGCCGAACCGTGGTCTCGACGCGGTCGTAGTAGACGAGTTCCTGCAGGCGCTTCTCCAGGGGGTCGGCCACCTGCCGCTGCATCTCGTCGGTGGTGGCGCCGGGCCATGAGGCCGAGACGGCCATCGTCTTGACCGTGAAGGCCGGATCCTCGGCGCGGCCGAGCTTCTGGAAAGCGAAGAAGCCGGCGGCCGTCACCGCGATGATGAGGAAGAGCGTGACGGCCCGCTCGCGGACCGCCAGGGCTGAGAGGTTGAAGCCGGTCATCGGGCGACTCCCGTCAGGCTCGGGGGCGCTTGGCGCACGGTCTCTCCGGCCTTCAGGAGATGCGCGCCGAGCGACACGATGCGGTCGCCGGGGCTGAGGCCGGACACGACCTCGGCATCTTCCTCGGACATGCGGGCGACAGAGACCGGTTGGGCGGAAACCGTCTTCGTGCCGGCATCGAACTTCCAGACGGCCGAGCCCTGCCCCAGGTCGAACAGGGCCCCGAGCGGCACCTCGACCGAGGCGGAACGTCCGGTTTCCGCCGGCTTGAGCCGGAGCGTCACGGTCGCGCCCAGCGGCGCATCCTCGCCGCCGCCGGCGAGGATGTAGCGTGCCCTATAGGTACGGGTGGCCGCGTCGGCGGTTGCCGACAGTTCGCGCAGCCGCGCCGGATAGGTCGTCTCGCCCTCGGCGTAGAGCGTCGCCGAGGCGGTGCCCCGTGCCAGGTGGCGGCTCGCCTCCGGCAGGAACACCTCCGCCTCGCGGGCACCATCGCGCGCCAGCTTGACGACGGTCTGGCCGGCGGCGACCACCTGACCGGGTTCGGTCGGAACCTCCATGACGACGCCATCGGCATCCGCCTGGAGTTCGGAGTAGCCGGCCTGGTTTGAGACCTGGCTCGCCTGGGCCTCGGCGTTGGCGAACTGGGCGATGGCGGCATCCGCCGCCGCCTTGTTCTGATCGTAGGTCTGCTTCGAGGTCCAGCCGTCGCCGACCAGCTTGCGGCTGCGCTCCTCGTCGGCCTTGGCTTTGATCATCTGGGCGCGCGCGGCCTCGACGGAGGCCCGCGCCGCGTTGAGCGCCAGGGTGAAGTCGGTCCGGTCGAGACGCATCAGGGGCTGCCCGAGCCGGACGTGATCCCCCGGGTCGACGAGGCGCTCGAAGATCTTGCCGCCGACCCGGAAACCGAGATTGCTCTCCGTGCGGGCCCGGACGACGCCGGTGTAGCGCGCGACCCCCTTCGTTCCCGGGGCGACCTCGACGGTCTGCACCAACGGAGGTTCCTGAGGCACGGCGGTCTCGGCCGGCGAGCAGCCCACCAGCGCCGATGCGGAAAGCGCGAGCATCCATCTCACGTCCATGGCCCGCCTCCACATCGATCCGATCCTTCACAAAAATGATGGTCATCATCTATTGTGCGGGCGTGCTTTCGTCAATGGCGGAACCTGGATCCTGGCCGGGGCTCGGTTTGATTCACTGGTCGGTCCCACCCACCGGTCGCACCGACGCTGGCGAGCAGGTTAAAGTCGGTCCACGCCGACCACGGCGGCGTGCATCCGTCCGTCCCAAATCCGGGGCGCCTCCCTGTCGTCGGCGCGCAGCGCGGGGCCGGCTGGACCGGCCTACCTCGTTTGGCGGAATTGGACCGGCTGACGGTTCGCCTCCAAGCGAAGCCGTCGGGAGCCTCGGCCGAGCGTCGGCGCGGAGCGCCTGGGACGTCGAAGGCTGAGGGTGATGGCGTTTCGTCGAGACATGGCGGGTTTCGGACCGGACGAGACCGGACCGGCCTGGCTTCCAACCGGCGGGCTCGATGAGCATGGTGCGTGGCATGCCGCCCGCCCGTCGCGCTGCAGGCTCGGCGCGCACGGTCTGCCACGGCTCAAGCCGGCCGCGATACTCTGGGTCCTGCTGATCCTGCTCGCGCCGATCAGCGGGGAGCAGGTCAAGCTCCCGGGTCTGGATAAGGCGGTCTGGCTGGGCGCCGATCTGGCCGCGCTCGCCTTCCTGGTCTTGCGGCGCGATCTCGCCAGCACGCTGTTCGGCAGCCGGCCCGTCATCCTGCTCTGGCCGGCGCTCGCCGTGATGTCGGCGGCTTGGTCGCTGACCCCGGACATCTCGGCCTATCACGGCCTCCAGCTGCTCGCCACGATCGTGGCGGGGATCGCGATGCGCGCCACGATGGGGCTTTCGGGCGTCGTCAGGATCGTCTTCCTCGGGCTTTTGGGCGGGCAGATCCTGTCGGTGGTGCTGGGCGTTGCCGCCCCCGGCATGACGCGCGGCCTCAGCGGGGAATGGTCCGGGATCTACTCGCACAAGAACGTGCTCGGGAGCCTGATGAGCCTCCAGCTCCTCTGCGCCGCCTCCCTGTTCCTCCAGGGCTGGCACCGACTCCTGACAGGGGCGGCCTTCCTGGGCGCCGTGCTGCTCCTCGTCTCGTCCCATTCCGCTACTGCCTTGGTGGCCGGCGCCGTGGGGCTCTCCCCGCTCTGCGTGGTCACGGCGTGGCGACAGGGGAACCTGGTGACCGGCTTCTGCCTCGGGATCGCCATCGCGCTCGCCGGCATCGGCATCCTGGTCGCCGCGACCTACGGGGCGGACCTCTCGGCCAGCCTGCTCTCCGACCTCGGCAAGGACACGACGCTCACCGGCCGCACGATCCTCTGGCAGTTCGGCATGGATCAGTTCTGGCGGGAGCCCCTCTTCGGGATCGGATACAAGGCCTACTGGGAAAGTCCGATCACGACGGCGCCCTACCTCCACTTCACCACGAAGCAGAAGCTCTGGTTCTTCCACAACAACTTCATCGACGTTGCGGTGGCATTCGGCGTCGTCGGCCTGATCATCTTCACGGGCGTCTTGCTCGATACGGCGCGCCGCGTCATCTCGCACTTCGCCCGGTCGCCGGGCTATGTCGAAGCCTGGCCGATCCTGTTCCTCGCGCAGCTCGTCGTCTTCATCTGCTTCGAGTGCCCTCTATTCATGAATCACGGGATGCATCAGTTCCTGCTGGCGGCGATCCTTCCGGTCCTGCGGCAACGGCCGACGGCTTGACCAGGTGAAACCGAGGCCACCACGTCGCCGGCAGCAGGACGCGCAGCGTATGGTCCGGCCCGCGCATGCGGCCTTATACAGTATCACGCGAACATTTTTTGTGGATATGGGTCGCGCCCTGGGCGACAATTTTGCGATCGTCCGTTCTTTGCTCGAAAATTGATTTCCTGGCCTACTACCCCAACCGATTCGACGTATTTGTTATCCCGGAAAAGTCTGCAAGCCGAGACATTTGCTCATCGTGGAAATTTCAAACGAGGATTACTGAATTCGAACGTAAAATATGATTGCAAAACGGTTAACGTCAGCGCATCATTCCCCGTCGAAGGATGGTACAATGTGCTGCATTGCAATATCAATCCCGCGATTCCGCGAGAGACATGCTTATATTACGCGGCATCTCCATACGGTATGGGGGGCGGATTTCGAAATCCTCGGTATCGATGGATCTGTAGCGGGCCGTGACGCGTCGCCCGAATCCGATCTGAGCGCGGGACAGGTAGGCTGCGCCCTCTCGCACCTAGCCGCCTACGAATCCATGATCGATCGCAAGTTACCCTGGGCCCTCATCGTCGAGGACGACGCGGTATTGCCGTCGGACATCCACGACATCCTGGTCCGGGTCGAGGCGACCCTGCGCCGGGGCGACGTCGTCCTGCTCTACAAGCGGCCGCAGCATCGCGCCGCCTTCAGCACCGTGAACGCCGACCCGATCGGCGATTACCGGCTGTGCCTGCCCATGAACATGGCCGGACTCGGAACGACGGCCGCCTACGTGATCACCCGGCAGGCGGCGGAAGGCATCCTGAAGGTGAACCGGCCCGTCGTGGCGGCGGCGGACAACTGGGAATACTTCTTCGATCGCCAAGCCATCGCCCGGGCCCGGGTGATGTCCCCGAACCCGGTCTCGATCAAGCCGTTCGAATCGACGGTCTTCACATCCGGGTCCCGGGTCGGCGGCTTCCTGAAGAGCAATCGCCTGTTCCAACCGCTGCTGGCGGCCCGGCGCCGTTTTCTGACCGCGCGCATGGCGGGCCAGACGGTGTTCGTCGACGAAGTCTCACCCTACTCGACGATGTCCCCGTAGCAGCGGCCGCTGCAGGGCCGTTCTCCGCAACGGTCTTGACCGCATCCAGTTGGCCCCTCGCGTGCGGGATCGTCGGCAACGACACGTCGGTCGCTCCGGTGCAGCCTCCGGGTCCGACTTGCGCCGCTCGGGGCTCACTCAGTTCAGCGTTTTCAACGAACGCAGAGCGCCGACGATCCATTCGGATAAGCGAAGTACACGCCGCCGCGCGGGGCGGCTCGGATCCCGTGGCCGCCTCTCCTCCAGGGCTGGGGTGTGGCGGCCAAGCCAGCAATACAACCCAAAGACGTAGCCATACGTACCCCAGTTAACCCTTGGCCCGCGCCGGTACCATGGCACTCTGGCTGTCGAACCGATGAGGGCCGCCGCCGCGCCCTCTGAAGCCACCCGGTCGCCGCGCTGCCGCTGCGGCCGCCATCACACTCCGGCAGCGAAGCGCGACGATGGGCAGATCTCTCTCAAGCTCGGATCCGACCAAGACCTTCCCGGTCCGAGAGTCCTGGCTGGCCGGACCGTTCTCGCTGGCGCAGGCCCGGCCGTACCTGATCCTGCTCGCGCAGATCACCGCACTCCTGATGGTGATCAAGCTGTCGCGGATCGTCGACGAGCGGAACAACTACTACATCATCGTGCTGCCGCTGGTGCTGGCGGCCGCGATGCTGCGCCGGACCTACGCCGACGCCGACACCGCCGCCGTCCGGCTGCTCCAGCTGATCGGCGTGATCTCCGGGGCCTACGCCCTCGTGCATTACCCGCTGTTCCCGGTGGTCGAGCATGGCTTCAAGGCGATGGCGACGCTGGGCGCCCTCGTGGGCCTCTGGATCGCCGCCGTGGCCTGCGGGATCCTGTGCCTGCGCTGGCCGTCGCTCGGCGTGGTGGGGGCGGCCTACCTGGTCTGGAGCAAGCTCGCCGTCAGCCGGGTGACGGGGCTCTGGCATGGGCACATCATCGACGTCGTGCCCCTGGCGGAGGTCAGCTTCTGCCTGCTGGCCGGTCTCGGCGTCGTCGCCCTCACAACCCGCGTGAGCGCATCGCCGAGCGTGCCTGCTGCCGCCAGGACCGACATCGCCACCGCCAGCGCGCTGTTCTCGAAGGTTCTGATCGCCGCCGCGATCAGCATCCACCTCGGGAACTACTACTCGTCCTTCCTGGCCAAGGTGACGCTGGATGCCGGCCCGACATCCTGGCTGCTCGCGAACGACCCCGGAAAGCTGTTCAGCGTCGGCCTCGACAACAACCACGTCTTCTATGCGGGCTGGGCCTGGCTGGTGGAGGGCATGCGGGCGATCCTGAGCCATGCCGGACCTCTCACGAACACGCTCATCCTGGTCGGACAAGGGGCGGCGCTGGTCGGCATCCTGATGCCGCGGCGCTGGCTCGTGGTCCTGCTGCTCGGCTTCGACGCGATGCACCTGTCCATCGTGGTCGTCATGGGCGCCAACTTCGCCCCATGGATCCTGCTGAACCTGGCGATCGGCGCCGTGGTGATCAGCCGGCACTACCAGCGGCCGCCGCTGATGGTCGGGGTGCTCTCGGTGCTGTTCATCCTGAGCGACAACAGCTTCATGACCCAGGCGCGGCTCGGCTGGTACGACACCGCCGCGAACAACAAGCTGTACTTCCAGGCGGTCGATAAGGACGGCGGACGCCACTACGTCCCGACGAACTTCTTCACCTTCTACTCATACCCCTTCGCCCACATGGCCTACGGATCGCCGGATGCCGAGACCGCCTTCGCTCTCGACAACCCGAATGGCGGAACCCAGGTCTACCGGAAGGTGCTCGCGTCGCTGTCCTGCGACGTTCCGGTCCTGACCGCCCGGGACGGCGCCGGGCAGGATCTCGCCAAGAACGAGATCGATCGGCCCGCAGTCGATGCCTATATCCGCGGCTATCACCGCCTCGTCGCCGGAATCGCCGACAGGCTGGGGTCGTTTCCCCATGCCTTCTACCCGCATCACTTCTTCGTCCCGCTCCAGCACGGCGCGAGCTTCGACGGCGTGGGCCTGCACGACATCGTCGCCTACATCTATCGGCGTGAATCCGTCTGCCTCAGCCTGCAGGACGGCGTGCCGGTCCGCCGGCTGGTCTCGGCAGCCGAGCATCGGATCGATCTGAAGCCATGACCGACGCAGCCCTCACGGTCGTCTACGACGGCGAATGCCCGTTCTGCAGCAACTACGTGCGCCTGATGGCCCTGCGCCGGTCGGTCGGGACCGTGGCTCTGGTCGATGCCCGCGAGGGAGGCCCGGTGGTCGAAGACCTGACCCGCCGCGGTTACGACCTCAACAACGGCATGGTCGTGCGCCACGGCCGGACCCTGTATTACGGCCCGGACGCCCTGGTCCTGCTCTCGACCCTCAGCGAGGACCGGGGCGCGATCGGCCGCGCCCTGTCGCGGCTGCTGCGCAGCCCCTCCCGCGCCCGCCTGCTCTATCCGATGATGAAGCTCGGGCGACGCGCGACCCTGGCCCTGCTGGGCCGCCGGCTAATCGCCCAGCCCGGATCCGGCCAACCTCACTGAGATCTGCGTTGCGCACGAAGGGCTGCCGGACCTCGGAGACGACTGCGCGGCATCGGCCTTGCTCGTGCCCCCATGCCTCCAGGCGGCCGGGCGCTCTCGACTTCTGAGCGTCGGCGGTGTGGAAGGAGCGTGATCCGGTCGCAATGCGGGCCGCCCTCCCGGCCTGCCTGCCCGGACCGGCGCGCAGCAGGAAGGGACGAGTCCGTTGGCCAGCGTGGACCTGAACTCCGATCTCGGCGAGGGCTACGGCGCCTACGCCTGCGGTGACGATGCGGCGATCCTCGGCGTCGTCACCTCCGCCAACGTCGCCTGCGGCCTGCACGCGGGCGATCCCGAGATCATGGCCAGCACTTTCGCGCTGGCGAAAGATCGCGGCGTGGCGGTGGGCGCCCATCCGGGCTTCCCCGACCTCTGGGGCTTCGGACGCCGCCGCATGCCGTTCACCCCGCCCGAGATCGAGCGGCTGGTCGCCTACCAGGTCGGTGCCGCCCAGGCGCTCGCAACTTACGCCGGCCACCGGATCACCTACGTGAAGGCCCACGGGGCACTCGCCAACCTCGCTGCCGAGGATCGTGCGGTGGCCGACGCCATCGCCAAGGCGGTCCGGGCGGTCGACCGTGACCTGGCGCTGCTCGCGATCGCGCTCACCGCACAGGTGGCGGCCGGCGAAGCCTGCGGGCTCGAGGTCCACCAGGAGATCTTCGCCGATCGCGGCTACACCGAAGCCGGCCTGCTGATCGCGCGCGACCAGCCCGGCGCGCTGATCACCGAGGCCGATGCGGCCGCGGACCGGGTCCTGCGCATGGTCGAGGGCGGGGCGATCCTCACCGCCTCGGGCAAGTCCCTGCCGACGCCGATCCGCTCGATCTGCGTCCACGGGGATTCCGCCCACGCAGTCGCCACGGCCCGGGCGGTGCGCGCCCGCCTGGAAGGCGCCGGCGTGACCCTGGCGCCGTTCCGCTCATGAGCGACCCGGTAAGCGAACCACGGCTGCTCGATTCCGGCGAGGCTGCCCTGGTGGTCGAGTTCGGCAGCACCGTCGATCCCACGATCAGCGACAGGGTCCTGGCACTCGACGACGCCCTCGGCGCCGACCCGCCCGAGGGCCTGCGCGAGCGTGTGCCGACCTATCGCTCCCTGATGCTTCACTACGACCCGCTGGTGCTCGACCGCGAGACGCTGGCGGAGCGGGTCAGGACGCTGGTCGCCGGGGCCGTCGCCCGCGCCGGCACGCCGACCCTCTGGACACTGCCCTGCTGCTACGACGCTCCCCACGGCGAGGACATCGCGCAGGTCGCCGAACGCACTGGGCTCTCCGCCGACGCCGTTGTGGCGACCCATGCCGGCGCCACCTACCGGGTCTACATGTACGGGTTCGCGCCGGGCTTCGCGTATCTCGGCGGCCTGCCCGAGACCCTCGCGGTACCCCGGCGCGCGAGCCCGCGGCCCCCGCATCCGAAGAATGCGGTGGTGATCGGCGGCGGCCTCGCCGCGGTGGCCACGGTGCCGATGCCCACGGGCTGGTACGTGATCGGCGCCACCCCGGCCCGGCTCTACGCCCCGGAGCGCACCGAGAGCTTCTTCGTCGGCGCCGGCGACCTGATCCGGTTCGAGGCCGTGGACGTCGCGACCTTCGATGCCCTCACCGCCCGGGAGGCGGTGGGCGAGCCGGTCGCCCGCCGTGGGGAGGCCGATCGATGACCGCCCTCGTTATCGAGGCTGCCGGCCCCGGCGTGACGCTGCAGGATGGCGGCCGGCACGGCTACCTGCGCTACGGCATCACGGCCGCGGGCCCGATGGACCCGCTGATGCACGCCACCGCCAACCGCGCGGCTGGCAATCCCCTGGACGCCACCGCTATCGAGGTCTCCACCGGCGGCCTCACCGTCACGGCCGACGGCGGGCCGCTCGGGATCGCGATGGTCTCCCGGAGTTTCCGGATCACCCTCGACGGAGTTACGCTTCCCGACGCGGTGGCGCTGACCCTGGAGCCGGGCCGGACGCTGACGGTGCGCGCCGGCTCGTCCGGCGCCTGGGGCTACCTCGCCGTGCAGGGGCGGCTCGACGTGGCGCCGGTGCTCGGATCGACCGCGACCCATACCCGCTC
>NZ_VRVD01000001.1:0-50614 GCF_008040015.1 Methylobacterium sp. WL18
GCCCGCGCAGGTGCAGGCGCCCGGCCACCGCCGAGACGTCGAGGCCGTAGACCTGCGCCAGGGTCTCCAGGGCGGCGCGTGCCGAGAGCGGCCGGTCGACGACGTAGCCGTCGAGGAAGGCGGCGGCCTCCACGGCGACCGGCGCGTCGAAGCCGAGCTCCGCCAGGATCTTCAGGACCAGCAGGTCGAGGTCGCAGCCCTCGATCCGTCCCGTGATCCAATGGCCGACCCGCCAGTTGGCGGTGTCGGCCCAGACCTTCTGAACCGCCGGGAAGGCGGGGAACGGCCGCGCGTCCCAGGACCAGACGAAGATCGATCCCGGATCGACCATCCGGCCGCCATAGACCGGCGAGACCGGGTTGTCGGCCTCCGCGAAGCCCGCCGCTTCCGGGTCGAACCGGGCGATCACGGCCTCGAGCCCGCGCAGCTGGATCAGCTCGTCGCGCAGGGCCCGCGATTCCGGCGGGTAGGCGCCCTCGGCGGATTTCGGGTCGGGGAAGACGTTGGGGCCGTTGGTGCCCTTGTCCACCGCCGGCACCCCGACCTCGGTGAGCCAGATCGGCTTGGCCTTCGGCACCCAGGCGGTGGCCCGGGTCTCGACGCCGCCGTCGCGCTCGACATGCGGGTTCGACCACCAGCCGATGAGGTCCTTGGGCCGGAAGATCCACGGCTTGCCGTAGGCGCCGTCCCGGATCGGCCGGCGGTCCTGGGCGGCGCGCCCGGCGGCGTCGGCGTAGTACCAGTCGAACGCCTCGCCGGAGGCGACCCGGGCCTTCAGGTAGGCGCGGTCGGCGATGTCGCCCGCGACCGCGAGGTCGGCGTGCTCCGGCGCGTCGCGCCAATCGGTGACCGGCGGATACCAGTCGATCCCGACCGCGCCGATGTTGGGGTCGGCGAACAGGTCGTCCAGCGGGAAGCGGATCGTGGTGCCCCCGTCCCGGACATGGGCGCCGTACTCGGTCCAGTCCGCGCCGTAGACCAGCGTGACGCCGGACCCGAGCCGGCCGCGCAGATCCGCGGCGAGGGACCGGAGGGCCTGGACAGCCGGGTAGCCGGCGGCACCCTGCACCCGGGTGAGGCCGACGAGCTCGCTGCCGATCACGAAGCCGGCGATCCGGACACCGGAGGCCGCCCACAGGGCTGCGAGGCCGGCATAATGCAGCACCGCCGCGCGGTAGCCGTTCGCGAAGAAACCCTGGACCTGCGCCTCCGCGGCGGCGGTGCCGTCCGGGCTTCCGGAGACGCCCGGGGCCGGGTCGCAGGTGATGCGCCCGCGCCAGGGATAGGGCGGCTGGGTTCCACCGGGCACGCGCGGATCGGGCAGGCCGTTGTCGGCCGGTACGTCCATCATCACGAACGGGTAGAGCAGCACGTCCAGGCCGCGGGCGGCGAGCTCGGCCACCAGCCGGGTCAGACCGGCATCCGAGGGGGTGCCGCCATAGGCGGGCGTACCGTCCGGCAGGGTCGAGACCACGTCCGCCTTGTCGCGGGTGATCCCGGCGACGCTCCAGGCCTCCGGCGTGGTGCGCTTGCCCCGGGTCTCGACCTTCGGCACCACCCGGCAGGCGCCGGCGCGCAGATCGGTGCCGAACCACGTCGCCACCACGGCGACCCGGCGCAGGTTCGGGCACAGGGCCTGAAGCGCGTCGAGGGAGGCGGTGACGTCGGTGGCGCGCTGGAGCTGGTGCCGGTTGGCCGCCTCGGTCCGGCCGAGGCCGAGATCGACGGTGACGCGGTTCGGATCGAGGGCGAACTCGCCGGCCCCCGGGATCAGGTCGACGGCGCGGATCCGGTGGTACAGGCCGTTGACCGGGCGGACCACCTCGAAGGCGAACTGCGGCACGCGGTTGCCGAAATCGGCGAGCGGCAGGTTCTCGAACACCACGTAGGCGAGGCCGCGATAGGCCGGGGCGTTCTCGGCGCCTTCTTTCGCGACGATCAGCGGGTCCGGCGCCTGGTCGGGGCCGCCGGCATGGACCCGCAGGGTGATCCCAACCTGATCGATCTCCCTGCCGTCCGCCCAGATCCGGCGGACCATCGCGATCTCGCCCTCGCACAGGCCGACCGCGAGGTTGGCGAAGTAGGCGTAGCGGGTGCGCACGGTCTTCTGGCCGCCCGCGCCCTTGGAGGCGGAGGCCGCGCGCTCCACCGTCGTGTTGGCGACCTCGCGGGCGCGCGTCGCCCAGATCAGGCTGCCGCCGATCTTCGCCCGCCCGTAGACCCGCGGGATGGGATCGCCCTCCGTGGAGGCAAACCAATCTTATACTTCAAAGCCTTACAGACGCCTTAGAGGCAGAGTGGAACAAGTCTAAGGGACAGTTTCATGAGGGCCACACGGCCATTCCTGTCACACGGCCCCCAAGTGGATATTCTTCACCGCGCTGCCGCGCCGGACGCAACTTATGCGTGTGAACCAATGCATCACCGGTCCGAGTTCAATTTCGTATACCGAAAATCTCACGCAGTCCCAGGCACTTGCGCCGCTGCCGCGTCCCGTCCAGGCTTGCGCGAACTGAGCCCCGGATCTCGCGTGGGCCGAAGAGTCGTGTCTGATGCCGTAGAGGACGCTATCCAGAAACGAAAAAGCCGCCCCGGCAAGGGCGGCCTTTTCGTCCCGTAGAGCGGGAGTCGTAGAAAGGGGGTCGATTTCCAGCCCCCAAGCTACTGACTCCACGGGGAGCCTGCAACCACTTTCGCGAAGTTCTTCGCGAGAGATTGCGAACCCGTGCCCGAACGGCCCCAATTAGGGGTTTGAGTCGTGGATCTGAAGCTTAGAGACCGGATCAAAATCCGGCAGTGGATCGAGGCAATTCCTAAGGGCTGTTGGCCTGCCAAGTCGGGGACCCTGTACCGGGATTCCGCCGAGGCAAACCAGCGCGGGAAACTCGACGACGAGACCTTTGGTATCTGGCTCGAAGAGATTGAGGCCCGGCGGGAGCGGCATACCCGCTCGGCGGTAGAGGAGCACGATCGCTTCGAGGGCGGAGCAATGGTGTTCCAGCGTTCTGGCGTGGCGATGCCGAAGTTCGTGACCCGGCTTAAGAAGCCCGAGTCAGTCACTCTGCTTGTGCCGGATCGCTCCCGCCGGAAGCCGCCCAAGACCGCACATCAAATTCGAGCGGACCGCCATTATCCCCTCGCCCAGGCCAAAATGGGCAAGTGCCCCGCGGACACATGGGGGTGGTATTCCCCCGCTCACCAATGCGCGTTCTCGATCGTCCTGCTCGATATCGCCCAGTACGGCGAGTGCACCCGTCCGATCAAGCTTATCGCCCGGTCCGCGGGAACCTCCGAGAGCAGCGTCCAGGGCATGCTGCGCTATGCCAGCGCGCGCCGCGAACTCAACATCGAGCGTCGAATCTGTCCCGAGACCCGCCGGTCGATCTCAAATCGCATCACAACCGACTGCCCCGAAATTCTGGCATACCAGTTGAAGCTCAACGGCAGCAAATTCGCTAACCCTCTCGAAAACCACTTAAATCTGAATTCCGAAGGGATTGAGTATGAAAGCCCGCTTAGGGGTGTAAAATCTTACACCCACTCCTCGGATGAAGGGCCGGTGGAGGCTTCCACAGCCGCGCTGGAGGTCGTCCACCCTGAGCCTGACCAGGAAAGCAATTCGGTCGAGACGGCTGTCCTGGAGGCTCCTGAGCCCATCCTGGAGGTGATCGATTCGGATCCCATCGCGGAGTTCATTGTCGAGCCTGATCCTGAGCCCGAGACGGATGAGGAACCGTTGCCTCCGGTGGAAGACTTGGGTGCCCCGACCCCATTTCACTACCGGCCCTCGTGGCAGCCCAAGATGACAATGGAGGAGTGGGCTGCCCGACATCCCAAGCCGCCGCCCCAGGAGGTCGAGCATCACGTGCCGATCGACGACAAGCTGGCTGCAATTGAGGCGTGGGTTCGGGAGGGCGCGGCCGGGCACATGGCGCCGATCCAAGATAAGCACGCCCACCGGATCGAGCGGCCGGATGTCCATGTGGCGTTAGACGACAGATGGGCTCGAATGGCCGCCGATGTCGCATCCTATGCCAAGCAGAAGGATCCGGAGGACTCGGGATGAGCGCCAGGGACGAGGCCGGTCGCTGGCTGCCTCTCCAAGGGCATTGCGATCGCCTCGAAGTTCACGGCTTCCAACCTGTCGGCGAATGATACGGTATGGCCGACGCGATGGGCGCGATCGGCCCCCTGATGTCGGATGGTTTGACCAACCTCAGGGCGATAGAGGGCCATGGGTCGCGTCACGCCGAGCTTCGAACCCAACCCAGATGGAGGCGGACGGTTTTCACATGGGTTAGGCCGTGGCATGCCACCGATCACCCGGAGCCCGGCGGCTCGTTTCCTATCCAATTGGTGGATCGCCCGTATGACCCTGGCCGCCGAGACCGCCGCCGTGAAGATGCCCCAGGACGCGACCTGGGATCCAGAGTTCACGGGGATCTTCATTTGCGACGGCCTGGAGGCGGCGCTCCGGCATCTCGCCGATCGACACGACCTGGACGACGTGGAGACGATGGCCGTCACGGCGACGATCATGGAGTTGATCTCCGTGGAGCAAGCCTAAGGGCATCGCAGGAGGCCACCATCCAGGCGCTCATCGGTCGGTACAGCCTCGATGATGCAGAGACCCATGTATTGCGCGATCTCGTCGTGAGGACGATCCGGCGCGCCTGACTGACGGCGAAGATGTTCAACGCGTGACCATCTTCCAGAGGCGCGGGATCTTGCCCTTGAGTGAGGCAGACGAACGCCGGGCTGCAACGGCGGCGGCCATGAGATTGATCTCGAACTCTGATCGATCACACCCGGCCCAGCGGAGACGCCCGGCGAGGCGGCAGAAGTTGCGGTCGCGCTGTCCATTCCGATCGCCTTCCAGCGTCCACCAGTCGAGCGCAGCCTCGATCCTGAACTCTTTCTTGCGCACGAACTTGATGGTCTGCTGCGCGAACAGCGCCGTTTGAAGCCGTTGAAGGCGCGGATCCGCCTTCGGGTTCGGAGCCATCGGTGCTGCGGGAGACCGCATGGGCAGGATGGCCGGTCGTTCGGGAACTGGGCACATCTCGATCCACTCGAACACCGGCAGCGCCGTGCGTTGCCCCCCGGCGAAATCGTGGAAGAAGGCGTCCGCGGGATAGGCACCCAGGCTCGGGACAAACAGTCGTGCGACCGGGTTGAGCTTCGAACGATCGAAGCCGTGAGCGCCCATGAAGTCCTTGCGGCGCGACACAGCCGGGTCCTTCCCGATCTCGTCGGCGTGGAAGTAGCCCTGATCGTTGAGCAGAGCGATGATCCTGGCGGTGACGAGGGCGTACCCTTCGATGTCGAGAACATGGTCGGTCTCGATGATCACGCGCCACTTCGGCAGCGTCGCGGTCGAGGACCACGTCGAGTAGATCATCATCCTCAAGCCGGGGAACAGCGCCGCGAACTGCTCGGGTGAGAGGTCGCCACCATCGTTGTCGAGGATGATGTGGCGTGCGTAGGCCATGTTGACGTAGCCGCAGCGCTTGCCCTGCGGGTTATCGTTGCGCGTGATCGGCACGAAGTACGCTGGGCTCCAGAGCCAGCAGTCCTCCTTGCGCGCGTGCCTCTCCTGCGAGAGGTCGCGGAAGTCCGCCACGACGCCGTCGAACGAGGCGCAGGGCTCGACGTGACCGACGTTCTCGTGAAGGTCGGCGTCGAAGTACGTGCCGTGGAACTTCTCGCAGTCGATCGTGGTGTCCGCGATGTTCAGGGTCTCCTCCATCGTCTCGGCGATGAGGGTGGCCTGAGCCACGTCCCGATCTGCGATGCCGCACCCGTTGACGAGCTTCAGGCGCAGTTCGCGTTCCAGCCGGACGACCTTCTCGTAGTCCTGGCGTTCGCGGTAGGCGCGCTGACGGTCCGGACCCGAAGCATGGATCTTAGGCCGCCCGGTCTGCGATTGACGAACCGCGTGTTCGGGCAGGCCGAGTTCAAGCCGGTGGAGCCGGGAGCCGGGGAAGAGGCCGTGCAGATACTCGGCCGTCGAGCGATCCGGCACGTACAGGATCTTCCGGGTCGTGCTGTCAGGGTCGCGCAGGCTGATGCGCAGGGCGCCCTGGTAGATCACCTGCTGGTGAAAGGCGGTGAAGACCTCGTCATCGCTCAAATCGGCGATGTGCTTCAGGAAGGCGATGAGGTCGGGCTTCGGGTTGGCTGCCAGCAGCAGGACGGCGGCGTCGAGGTGCTGGAACGTGTTGAGCCCGTGCGCGAAGGGGGGCAAACGCACGCCGCCCACGAAGCACTTCTCGACGCCGACGTGGCCGTTGTTGGCCAAGACCGCGATCGGTTGATCCCCGACCCGCTCGTGAACCGCGTCCACGAATGCATCAAGATGTGTGCGCCCAGCCGCATCACCCGCGATCTCTTTGTTCGCGAACGTCTTCGACCAGCGCCCGTCGTAGGCGAAGTCGATGTCGAGCAGGTGGCCGTTGCCGTGCTCGGTGTAGCGCAGCGAGAAGGTCGAGGTGATGTCGCGGAACACCACGTGCTCGGCCCACATGCGTGACCACAGGAGGTACATCAGGGTGTTGCTGAAGTTCGCCGCCATGACGATGACCTGTCGCCAACCCTTGAGCACGGAAGGGTTGAGGACCGAGAAGGCATCCAACCGGCGCGGGACACCGTGCACGTCGGCCTCGGTGATGAGAGCGTTGTACCGGGCCGCCTGGACGTAGACGACCCGGTGGTTCGACACGACGGCCGCCGCGAACGGCTGCATGCGCTCGTAGACTTCGTCTTTGCCGTGGTTGCGCGCGATGTCGTCGAGCTTCCTCGAACCGATCTTCTTGCCGATCGTCCAATAGCTCGGGTCGGTCGAGCGCGTGATCTCCAGGTGCTCCGTCACGAAGGCGTGCGTGTCCGGCAGCTTGAAGGAGAACGCTTCCTGCACGTCCAGGGCCTCGTCGATGATCACGGTCCAGCCATCTCGGAACGAGGCGTACGTCTCGGCGAGGCGGATGAAGGCGGCATGAGTGATCACCAGGATCTCGCCGCGGCCCTCGACCGCGTTGTTGATGTGGTCGATCACGGCCTTGGTGATGGCGCCTTTCGGCCGCGTGCGTTCGGAGATCTCGGTGACGTGGCTCGGGTCGATGCCGAGGCGCGTGAACGTGGTCTCGACGGTCTCGCAGATCAGCCGGTTGATTAACTGGACGAGGATGATCTTCTCGCCCCGGACAACGCGCGCCTTCATGTCGTCGGTTGCGCCGTAGGTCTTGCCCGCGCCGCCGGGCGCGTTCACGAAATCGATTTGCTGCACGAAGTATGTCTCGTCTCGAATATGCGCCCTTCGTAGCTCAGACGGGGCTTGGGGATGAAGAAAATGCGTTACGAAAGGACCTATATATGAGAGGTATTTCGTAACGGGATTTGAGGTCTTGGATCCGCCTCAGCCCGTCTCCCGGAGCCGCAGGCACGACAAACATGACGTGCGCGATCTCATCCGGTCAATTTCCTCGTGCAAATCGCGCGTGAACTTCGAGCCGAAGACTTCGTGGCGCAGCCCGGCGGCGTGGTAGAGCGGCCCGAGGATCTCGGGCGGCTCAAGCGCGTCGTCGCGAGCGGGTGGGCGCGCCTGTCGCGCCTACCCCTCGATACGCACGAAGATCATCGTGGTGATGACGATCCAGTACCGCCCCTTGGGTACGATGACGGATCGCGCGCCTCCCGTGATCAAGGTAGCCTCGCGGCATGATCGAAGGCGACGATCCTACCCTGAAGGCCGTGGAGGTTCTCGTTGCGGCCGACTTCATGGTCGAGCGCTTCGACGAGGATCCCACGCTATGGCGGGTGAACGGTGAGGTGATGACCGGCGCCGAACTCCTCGACGAGGCGCGGCGGTTGGGGCTCATGGGCGAGTAGGACCGGGTTACGGTCGCTCTACGGCTTGGCAGCCGCGATACACCGGGCGATGGTGCGCCTCGACGGGTTCGCCCACGACCTCCTGACCGCACGAAGTCGTCTCGATCTTCTCACGGACACGGGCGAGATCGACATGGAGTAGATCGCACCGCAGGTGCGCGCACAGCCCCACGGGCGGCCGTTGAGCCGAGATACCACCCCGTTTCAACGAAGCAGGTGAAACCCTCCCCACGCCCCGGATTTCGCTCGGTACGCCCGGTCGCACGACGATATCTCCGTCGTCTTCAGCGTGCCGAACGCCAAGGACGAGATCATCGTGACGGAGTAGGGTCTGAAGGACCACCTTGATGCCGAAGACACGGCCGAGAAGATCGAGTTCGTTGTCGCCTCGAAGAACGTCATCGAGAAGCACATCTCGAAGGGCTACTACGACGCTGCCGCGGGCGGATGACCTCGTCCGACGAACGGATCGGGAAGATTGGGCCGATCAACACGGCACGCGACTGGTTCTTCGAGCACGGCGAGATCCCGTTCAACCCATGCCCAGTTGGTGAGATCTCGGCGATCCTGCCGGTCACGGAGAAGCACCGCGTCAGCGTCCACATCCGGCGAACTCGCTCGGTGCCGCGATTTTGATGGCGACTGGATATTGATTTCGCCAGACACACCGCATACGGTATCGGCGTGAAGTCCTTCCTCTCAACGACTTCTCCGTAGATTTTTCTCCGAGGACTACTTCAACCCTCGCCGCCCGTAGTTGGGTTGCGGGGGTCTTTTCACGCCTAAATACCTCATATCAAACGATAGAGGTCTATTATGCGTCTTCCGGTCCCCTGCCCCTCCTAACCCCCGCCGCCATCGTCTACTTCGTTGCCATTCGGCAGGATCGGCCTGGAAGCCAACACGGCTGGTAACGCACGGTGCGGCTCCAGCGGTGATCTAATCGACGGTGTGCCACTTCGTGGGCGGTAGGTCGGACCGCACACAGACGGTTTACCGCTACGTGCAAACCTGCGGAACAGGCCCCCGCGCCGAGCATTTAGCGAACTGCCATGCTTTGGTCCTGCCTGATCCTCGTCGCCGAACAGGCGTTCGTACCTGCGCAGTGGGAGCGAGCCTCAGCGCGGAAGGAGGCCGTCCACGAAGCGCTCTGGCTCGGCTTCGTCGGCACCATGGTAGGCGCCGGGGCGCTCGTCTTCCTGACTGGAACGATTGAGATCAGCGGCATAACTCACTGCGCGAATTGGCACCGGAAGCATGCTTCGACGCAACGCGCTGATGGTCCGCTACCGCCCCAGTCCCCCGAACGCCACGGCGATTTGCCGATCAAGCACCATGCTGCCGCTCCCGGTGGAACGGCTAGGATGTAGAACTATGACTTGTTGCAGTCCGTCCATCTCGGGCTGGACCGACTGGCATCCCGATCTGGGACCCCTTCAAGCGTAGCCGTTCTGTATCCGATAACCGTCCTCGACCACTGTGCACCCTGGGCTGTGTCGCGTACCCAGTCCCATCGCCGTGAGGAACGGCACGACGCCCCGCCAGCCCTGAAACGATGGGCGGCGGGGCAGCGCTATGGATGCTTTCGTGACTGCTATGCTCTCCCGTTCCGATGAGTACCTGCACGACCCGCTCTTCCAAGCAGTATTGCAGGTCGCCGAGGCTGAAGAGCGGCGCGAACAGCAGATGCGCATCCTGTCGGGGCTGGCCCAAGGCTCGCCTGCGCGTGTCTATGCCGAGCACGTCCTGAGCGAGATCGACCGCACCATCGTGCTCAGCCGCATGCATCAGGAGCTAATCGAGAGCCTCCTGGCTGAGTGACGGGAGCCTTCATGGGTTAAAGCGTCCTAACGGCGAGCGGCTCATCCATGAGCGTGCCCAGCCGATCGCCAGTGGCATCGGCGACGCCCCGCAGCACTTCCATTTGAACCCTCCGCGCCTCAGCCAAGACGAAGGTAGCCTCAACAACGTACCGCTCGTCCGCGAGCCACGAAGCGCAGAACGCGAGGTGGTCGGCGAGAGAGCCTTCGAGGCTGTTGGCCCCGCCGAACGGGCCTGACTCAGAGAGACTGGGCGGAGGAACTGTGGCCATGGATCAGCAAACTGCTCACGACGGAAGGGCTCCCAGCGACGTTCACAACCTGCGCGCTGGACGGCAGCGATCAACGCCTGGCAAGAATGCGCCGAGGGGAAAGACGGTCTGACTGACTTTGTCGCGAATAGGTGCGGGGCAGCTTCCGCTACCCCGCCCGCTTAGCGCTCCAACTGCCGCTACACTCGATCAGCCCACCGGACGTTCTCCAAGTGCCGCTGCCGCTGCCCTTCGTGCTGAGGCTCCCGGCAATCGGCACCCTGTTAGCCCCCTTGGTGATCGTCGCCTTCACTGCGCCCCCAGCGGCTACACCACCATCGATGTCGATCTCATCGCCGGGGATTGACGCGTCGCTACCCTTGATTTGCACCTGATAGCTCGTGCTGGCTGAGCATGGCCCCTGGGCCGTCGCGGCAATGATCGTCCACGAGCCGTCGTACTGGTTCGGTATCTTCACTTTCCTCACCGCGGCATCAGCCGGACAGAGGAGGCCCGCCGAGATAGCGATCGCGAGGATCGGCACGGAAATACGGGCCATCGATAGCATCAAATTTTGCTTCACCATCAACCTCGATGATTGGACACATTTCCGATTATACGAACGCATCCGCTCAACAGTTTCGGCTGTGGCCAAAATCAATTTTCTTCCGTGATCAAGCCCATGAGTAAGCTTAAGCTTCCCTCATCATGAAGCCCCCGACGCAGACCCAATCGTATCTGATCGTACGATAGAAATTCATCGCTTCATCGGTTCGAGTGGTGAAACTCTGGCGCGATCACGATCGTAGGGGACCGCTGACGCCATGCTTCGGCGTCGTGCCGGGGCGTGCGGTTCCCCAGCCTTTCTGGCTGTGAGCCGACGCGCCCGCCGAACTCAGGAGAACATGATGAGGAAGACCACCTTCGCTCTCGCTGCGGCAACCCTGCTCGGCAGCTTCACCCTCAGTGTCGGCACCGTGTCGGCGGCTCCAGTTCCGGTAAGCGGTCTTCAGACTGGCCAGTCGGATGTCACGCAGGTCCGGATGATGCACGGCGACCGCATGATGATGAAGAAGCGCATGATGCATAAGCGGATGATGCACCGCCGCATGATGCGCAAGCGGATGATGCATCGCATGTGAGGCGATCACTGCCAGCATCGGGAGGGCTCCGGTGGAGCCCTCTCACCCTCTGTCGTTCCGCCCGATTACGAGGCTGACGCCTTGTCGCGCACGTACAGGCTCGCGGTGATGCCCTGCCCTGTGTACCGGGGCTTCTACCGCTGGATCGTGTCGTCCTCTGACGGCCTCTTCTCCGAGCGATCGGCCTATCCCTACGCGACCAGGGGCGCTGCATGGATCGTAGGCCGGATCCGGATGTCAGATCTTAGGGGTGATCGATTTTGATGGGAGACCGCGGATCTCTGCATACCCGATGGAGGAGGTCCGGTGATCGAAGACGGAAGCGACCTCAGTATAAAAGCCAGCGTCGATCCTGACCTTCGCGCCGCCGAATATGTGCTCGGCAGCCTCGACGCATGGGACCGTGCAGAGGTGGCGCGTCAAGCTACAACCGATGCGCGAATGGCCGACCGGATACGGGTCTGGGAGCGGTGGTTGGCACCCTTACTCGACGCGATCCCCCCGGTGGTGCCACGCTCGAATTTACACGCGGCGCTGTTGAAAGCGCTGTTTGAGCGTTCCGAGTGACCGCCTGCGGGAAGCTACCTGAGTAGCCAAGGGGGCGGCGCGACAAATGCCGCGCCGCCATCGCGATCAGGGCATCAGCACGGCGTTGACGACGTGGATCACGCCGTTCGACTGCATCACGTTCGGGATGGTCACCACGGCGGTGCCGCCCTTCACGTCGGTGATGAGGACCTTCTTGCCCTGCACCGAGACGGCCAGCGGCTCGCCCTGGACGGTGGTGAGGGTCGCTTGGTCGCCGCCCTTCTTGGCCAGCGCCATCAGGTCCTTGGCGGTGTAGACACCCGAAACCACGTGGTAGGTCAGGATCTTGGTCAGGGTCGGCTTGTTCTGCGGCTGGACGAGGTTCTCCACGGTGCCCGCCGGTAGCTTGGCGAAGGCGGTGTTCGTGGGTGCGAACACCGTGAACGGGCCGGGGCCGCTCAACGTCTCGACGAGGCCCGCGGCCTTCACGGCGGCGACCAGCGTGGTGTGGTCCTTGGAGTTGACCGCGTTCTCGACGATGGTCTTGCTGGCATACATCGGCGCGCCGCCGACCATCGGGTTCTTGGCGTAGGCTGCACCGGTCGCCCCTAGGCCGAGGGCGAGGGTCAGGGCGAACGTCCGGGCCGTGCGGCGGCCGGTGTTGGTGTTGAACATCATGTTTCCTTCCGTTCCCCCTGCGTTGGGGGCGATGGTGGCTGATACGGAGCCATCTGCGGAAAGGTTTCGGATCGTAGGCTCTCCGGCCTCATCACTGATCGGTGAGCGTGAGCCTATTAGCACTGCCGGGATGGGCCTGAACCGTATCGCGGCACCCGACTTGATCACAGCAGCCGCCCGATCGCTCGAACCGCGGCGATGATGCATGCGACCACGAGGATCACAGCGGCTATCACCAGCTTGACGCGTACCAACCCGAGGCCCTGCCTTCTCATCGAAGGTGGACCCATCAGTTTTGTTCGTCCTGCTCGCCGATAGTGAAAGGAACTGATGCGACCAACGGTACGATCGGCGTGCTCTCCACCAGGACCCGGATCATCTCGGATCGGTTTTCGAGCATCATGACGGGCGGTTCTCCCACCAGTGCCGCCCAACCAGCTACGAACTCTCGCTGCGATATATCGGTGAGCGCATCCTCACTCGGGGACATCGGCTCGGTCGGTTCGACACGTTTGCTGATCATACCCGCGGTACGCACGCACCCCACGTTGCGTTTCTCGGCTCCGCTGACAGGGTGAAGACGGCCTTACCGGGAAAGCGACAATCCCAAATACGATCGCGGATTGCGCGCTCAAGTCGAATCAAAAAAATACCCCAGGAGCGAGTGCTCCCAGGGCGGACCGACCTCCCGGCCAGTTTGATCGGGCTGAGGATCAGAAGGTCAGTCGAAGTTATAGAAACGCTCGCAGCAGGAAGGCGATGAAGAGGACCAGTCCCTCGCTGCCCTGCTGCGATCACCTCGGCACGGACGCCGAGGCGTAGCTTGTCCCCGCCTCAGTACGAACCGAACTTGAAGTTCAGGCCAGCGCGGGCGATGCCACCCTCCGTCCGGAACCGGGAGATGTAGCCGACGCCGGGGCCGCCGACAGAACCGACGAGCAGATTGTGACTGCCGAGGTCGTAGCGGATGTACTCGGCCTTGAGCGTCACGGCGTTCGACCGGAAGAAGTTCAGGAACGAGTCGGTCGGCAAGGCGTACTCGATGCCGCCACCGTAGGCGTAGCCGGTGTCCATCCGCGAGCGGCTGCCGAAGTAGGTCAGCGGCGCGGCGGTCTGGAAGCCGACGCGCTGGGTCACGTCGCCGTAAGCGAAGCCACCAGTGCCGTACACGAACACCCGATCGAAGGCGTAGCCGACGCGACCGCGGACGGTGCCGAGGAAGCTGAGATCGGTCCGATAGGTGTTGGTCAGGACGTTAGGGTTGAAGGCCGGGCGGAAGATCGACTGCACGCCCGTGCGCTGCAAGTCCATGTACTGCGCGTCGGCCTCGACGCCGACGACGATGCCGGAGCCCGGCGTGAATTGATAGTTGTAGCCGACCTGACCACCGGCAGAGAACCCATCCTGCGACAGGCGGACCGCCGGGCTGCGGAGCAGGTTGGTCACGTTGTTCTGGAGGGTGCCGATACCCACGGTCCGGATCGTGTCCGACTCGGTGTAGGCGTAGCCCGCATTGATACCGAAATACGCGCCGGTCCAGGTGAACACCGGCACGGGGGTGAAGATCGGCGGCGGGGCGCGGCGGGGTAGGTCTGCGGCCGAAGCGACTGTGGTGAGGGCGGTAAAGGCGGCCAACGCGGCCGGTAGCTTCCTCATAGCTTGATCATCCCTAGCCTGTCTGTCGTCAGGGAGTAGGATATCGCGTGCATCCTATAAATGATGTATCTATCTGGCCACACCCAGACCTATAGTCCGGTCCTGGGGCGTCAAACGCCCAGCGTAAACTTTCGAATTGCCAAAATTGAAGGAACGATGCCATCGTAGACTTGATGAGACGGCGTAAACGATTTGGCGATCTGTTTAATCCCCACATCTGTTGAAATAATTGCGGCTGCCTTGCACCTTCGTGCAGGCGGCCTACAGCGTCCGTCCGTACGGTCGGGCTTGGGACCTGTGACTTCCGGTTTTATCGCCCGAGCATCTGGCGCTCTTCGAGCGGCTCGATGTTTAACGGCATCCGCATTACACTCGCGCGCCAGGTACCGCATGCCCTGCGGATACAAGGCGCAGTCCCTGAAAACTTCACGCCGAAGACTACGATGAGGGACTCGGATCCCGGAGTGCATCGTGCGGAGTTAATGCTGGCCGCGCGGCTCATCCACGAGGCCGAACTGACGGGCCAACGCCAACAGTTCGCCAGAGGTGAACGACATACCACCGACCTTCCACATAGCCATATCGTCACCAAACGGTACGACGTGCATTCCGAAATCGACTAGCTCTGCCGCGACTTGTTGGATGAGTTCCTCGCGCGGCTTAATCCCGTCATCGAAGAAGCGGTCCGGATCGCGAGCCGGACCATACTGTGCTTCCGTCAGATGGGATCGAATTTCAGCGGTTCGACCATTTAGTTGGGCTCGCGTGGCCTGTTGCTCCAGTTCCTCATCGGCCATCGTCCGTAGAGCCTCTAACGCTCGGCGCCGCCCCTCCTCCGTCCTGATCTTGGCCCAGATATGCAGACACTCATCCGCATCGACAGGTAAGCTACCCGTAAAAAACCATTCGACCGGCACCCCGAGCGCATCAGCGATCCGTTGCAGAATGGCCCGATCGGGCTCGGCTGAATTATCCATGATGGCCAGTAAAATTGTATTCGCAGAAGATTGTTCCTCGAAAATCTAATTTCGGCTTTGCGGCCATGGTGTTGGACTGGTGCTCGCTCGATTAATTTCAAAATCTGATTATGTGTCTGACTTTCTGGCGCTCGGGCTTCAGCGTCACCGCAAGACCGAAGCCAGGAGCGCTGAAGATGATTTTCGTCACGAATGCTGAGGGGGGCGTAACCTACGTAAGCCCAGAATGGACCGCGTTCACCGATCAGCCAGCAATCGAAGCTGTCGAACTCGGCTGGTTCGCTTGCGTCCATTCAGATGATTACGAAACCGCCGTCGCCTTCCTCCGCAACGCTCGCGACCAGCAGAGCGAGTACAGCCTGCGTCTCCGGCTGCGCCGTTCAGATGGCAGCTACACATGGGTCATCATCGGTGCCGTCCCGTCCTTCGGGCCGCCGGGCAACACCTTCCTCGGCTACCTCGGCTCGACGACGGAACTCGGCCCCAGCGGCTCCGAACCTCTGACGGCCTATGGAACGCTCGCGCGCTTCGTCCCGCCGCCACCCAACCCGGCGACACCACCGGGCTCGACGCTCGAACTCGTCGCAGATTACCTTCTGGTAGCTCACGGTCTCATTGAACAGGATCACGCCAAGGAGATGCTGCCGGTGTTGAGGAAGGCGCTACTCACAGCAGGCATCCTGCTTGCGCGAAACATCACATCACCCGAGACCGGCGACCGCATTCACTGACGTGTACCGTGCTCCCTGAGTTGGGCAACCTAAGTATCTGCCTCCGCTGATTTTTTTCGTCGCGTCGAAGAACATGATCGTCGCCACCGGGTGTGCTCGCCCACCGGGTGCTTTTCGAGCAGGATCGTCGGCGGCACCGTGACCGACGTGAACTTCTCGATGACAGCCGGGACAACCGCCGTCTCGAAAATCATCGTGGTGATGTTCGACCCGTCCCGCATCGGCGCCCAGCGGCCCGGAAGTATGTACCGGTAAGGCGAGGCATGCGGAGAGAAGTTCTCAACGGCGCCGTGCTGGATCGCGACGGAATTCGAGAGCGGGGTGGGGGGCGAGACCGGCTGACATGCGGCCGACCTATGACGGGTGCTTCCAGGAGGCCATGCAGCCAGAAACGGGGTTGCTCCCAACATTAGTTGGGAGGGCTCGACGGCACTGCCATTTTCATGGTGACGGGGGCAATCACTCGGTTGCAAATATTGAATGAACAGTTAATCTCGACTGCTTAAGTATTTTGAGGGGTGTCGCCATGAAGCCCACGCAGCCTCGGTCTGAAAGCACCACCACACTGCCGGTCTACCCCGCGATCACGGTTGGCCCGCTGCGTGAGGATGAGGCGCAGCAGGACCAGATGCGGCGTCTGCACAACGCCCGCGCCAGCCAACGCGCCGCTCGATACCACCGTATCAATCGCGTCTCGGCGATCTGAGGGAATCGCTCGATGATCCGCATCTGCGTCACCGATGACGGCACTTACACCGTCTACCGGGACGGGACCGTACTGGTGACCGGCCTTACCCGCGATCAAGCCAACGCCGTGGCGGAGACAATCGGAACGGGTGTCGTCAAATAGGTGCGCCCGCAAGACAACGATGATCGGGGCCATGCTGACAGATCGCATCAGTCGAGCCGTCGCGGTGCTGCGCGCTGGTGGTCATCGAGTGGAGGAGGTGCGTGGGACAGCCAACGTCTATCGCGTAGACGGTAGGGACGCCATGACGGGTCCGGTCGTGCTCGCACTGGCGATCCGGCTCGGGTTGATGGACAGTCCGAGAAGCGGCTGACGAGCGGCGCAGACGCGAGAACTGCCTGTCCATCGACCGCACGATATCATCTCGGACATCTCTGAGATGAAGCGAGATCCTACAGCAGAAAATAGCCCATAGATGCGCTCAGAAGGCCCCAAGGGGCGGTTGCGTCAAGCTGGTCGCTCGGGTCCCGGCAGTCGCCGAAACTCTCACACGTCCCGAAATCTGCTTGATACGCCCGGAGCGATGACGATCACTTCGTCGCCTTCGGCCTGCTGAGCAATCAGGACAAGATCGGCTTGTCCTGATTGCTCAGCAGGCCGTCATCACCATGTCTTCGACTCAGATTTTCGGGCAGCGTAGGGTCCTTGCGCTGGAACTTTGTTATCCATCGCAACTTGCGGTGTCCCGGATTGTTCATGTGCCATAAGGCAGAAAAATTTACCCAAAGGTCCAACAATGTTGTTCGAGTACGTTTAACCTTTATTAAACAAGGTAATTTGCCGACAAGACGCAATCGTTATTTGCATACAAAATTATAGATGGCCATATATAACCTGAGGTCAACGCCTTTAATCGATCTTTAAGGCGCACGAAACATCCTGCAATAAGACGCTGGGATCGGCACACGATAGGTGCAAACGCTCCCAGCCCGTGATCCTTAGTCGCGCTGCAAAGCCATGTTCAATAGCAGGTCAGTCCGGAATGGGTCCGACCCTCAAGGTCGCGCACAATCGCATGGCGCCCCATCGAAAGATGATATTGCTCCTATCGCTGGACGTGCACTTCTGCCTGATGGGGAGGAAGTATCGTGTACCGTGGTGATGCGCTCGCTGCTGCGGGGCGAGATCAGTCTCAAAGGTAAGGTATCTCCCGGTCAGGTCGTCGTCTGCTCACTCGACAATGTCGGTATCTTGATCGGCAAGGTCAACGAGATCAGCCCACGGGGGATCTTGGTGGACTTCATGGTACGCGAGAGTCGTCGGGAGAAGCTGGCCGCGCGGCTGGATTGGCACGCCACGCATACGGTTCGCGCCGCCCAACTACGTCGCGCACCTCGTATCGTCCCCCTCCACCCTGCGGTTGAACTAAGGCTCGCGGAGACAGTCACTTTCACCGGAATGATCCTAGACATCTCGCTTTCAGGGGCTGCTATCACCCTACGGCCCAATCCCGGTCTGTTCGTCGGCACCCTGATACGGGTTGCAGGCCGCTACGCTACCGTCGTGCGGGAGATCGAGGATGGGGTCGCTGTTCAATTCGTCGAACCTTTCACCACTGATGCCTTCGACAGGTGGGTAAAGCTGTGATCGAGATCGCATCGGTGTTCTATGGCGGCGGCGTCTCGACAATGGGCGGCGCATGGTGTCCTGCCATCGTGTCCGAGATCTCGATCAACCTGTCGGCAGTAGCGCTGCTGGAACGACCGTGATCTCGAAGAACATCGCGGTGATCTTCGGCCCGCCTTGTTTGGGTAGTATGACCTTGAAGGCCGTCTTCACGATCTCCGCGTCGCCTGCGGCAATCTAAGCCTCCCTCGTCGCCGTACCACCTGTTTACCCCTCTCCGTTAGGGATAGGCGACAGCCAGCGGAGGGACGCAGGCGGGGATTGTTCGGGTAGTCGCTACGATGAGGAGGCCGAGGCTCGGGACACTCGCGCGGTCCACTGCGCTCGCAGTTGGCCTCGGCGTGCCGGTCCTCGTCGTAGTCACCGTGAACCGCCAGTACGCTCAGGAAGTTGCCCAGGCCGAGGTCCGCGCTGCGAACACGGCTCATGCCCTCGAACAGCACGCGGCCCGTGCCTTCGAGACCATCGACACGTATCTGCGAGCCGTGGCTCCCCTGGTCGGAACCGGCGCCAGTAGCCTGTCGCTAGAAGCGATCCACACGGCGCTGCGTGAACAGGTCCCACGCTCCCGGCTCAACAACATCATGATCATCGATCGCGATGGCCGCGCCACGGTCGAGGCGGACGCCTTCCCGGCCCGCGCCCTCGACGTGCACGATCGCGACTACTTCCAGACGTTGCGCGACCGACCCGACAGCGGCATCGTCATCGGCAACCCGATTACCGGGCGGCTGACCGGCAAGTTGCTGATCCCCGTGGCACGACGCATCGACGGCCCGGACGGAGCGTTCGCGGGGGTCGTCCAGGCGATGCTCGACCCACAAACTTTTGAGACCGTGTACGGCACCATCGACAATGGGCCGGGGGCGGGACTGACCCTGTGGCGGCTGGACGGAACGCTGCTCGTGCGCTCGCCTCCGATGCCGGGGGTGATCGGTAAGAACTTCGCCCAGGGGGAGAACTACCGGCAGCACGTGCCCGCCAGGGATGACAAGCCGTACTGGTCCGCGGCCATGACGGATGGCATCGAGCGCGTCGTCGCGCTGAGCTACTTGGACGGCTATCCGCTTTACGTCGGCGCCGCCCTGGCGAAAGATGATGCGCTGGCCGACTGGCGCCGGTCGGCGTTTATGCAAGGCGTTGTCGCTGGTGGTCTGACCCTCATTCTCGTCGGCGCCCTGCTTCTGCTTGCGCGCGAGATTGAGCGGCGCGAAGCGGCGGACGTGCGCATCCGAGCCAGCGAGGCCCATCATCGATTGCTGGCCGAGAACGCCACCGACATCATCGTTTGGTCAGGACTCGACACGACCCGCCGATACGTCTCACCCGCCGTCACGGCCGTGCTCGGCTACGCGCCCGAGCACCTGATCGGATCACGCCCGCTCGACTTCGTCCATCCTGATGACGCCGCGGGCTACGCTGATATCCTCGCCGACTTGACGGAGGGACGCATTGAGCGGGCGACGACCTGCCAACGCTACCGACACGTGGACGGGACCTGGATCTGGCTGGAGATCTCGTTCAGCCTCACCCACGACGCGATGACAGGTCGGGCGGACGGGTACGTCGCGGCGCTGCGTGACATCACCCAGCGTAAGGCCATGGAGGACGCCCTTCGCGAGAGCGACGAGCGCTACCGCGCCTTGACCGAAGCCCAGTTATCGGAGGCGCGAGCACGCGCCGACTCCTCCACCGCCACGAGTGCGGCCATCCTGGCGCAGCTTGCCGAAGGCGTCATCGTCACCGACGCTGCCGGGAAGATCACCCTGGTCAACAAGGCCGCATCCGAGATCCACGGCGTGGCTCGGCTCGACGTGGAGCCGGACGCCTACAGCGACACCTATCGCCTCTTCACTGAGGACGGTCAGCCATACCCGCCCCTGGACCTGCCGCTCGCGCGCGCGGTGATGCACGGCCAGACGGTGCGCGATGCGCGCTGGCGAGTGCAGCGGCTGGACGGCACCGAAGTTCTAGCGATCGGCAACGCTCATCCGCTTCTGGGATTGGACGGTACGCGGATCGGCGCGGTGCTCACGGTTCGCGACGATACGGCACGTGCCGCGGCCGAAGCTGCCCTGCTCGACCTCAACGCGACCCTGGCCCAGCGCGTAGCCGAGCGGACGCACGAAGCTGATACGGCGAGAGAACTGGCTGAGGCGGCGAGCCAAGCAAAGTCCGAGTTCCTCGCCTCGATGAGTCACGAGATCCGGACGCCGCTCAACGGGGTGATCGGCTACGCCGACCTCCTATGTGAGGAGTCGGGTTTAGATCCGAACACACGTCAGCACGCCGAGCGCATCCGTACCGCGGGTGCGGCGCTGCTGACCGTGGTCAACGACGTGCTTGACTTCTCGAAGTTGGAAGCTGGTCAGGTCGAGATCGTGCAGCAGCCCTTCGCCCCTGCTGCGCTGATCGACAACACGGTCTCGATCGTGCGTCGCTCGGCCGAGACGAAGGGTTTGACGCTCGGGGTCAGCTTCGATCCCGCCACACCGGGGTGGCTGCTGGGCGATCAGGACCGCTTGCGGCAGGTCTTGCTGAACCTGCTCAACAACGCCGTGAAGTTCACCGCGCGGGGCCGGATCGATCTGCGCGTAGCGGTTGCCGCCGTGGCCGACGAGGCGATCCATCTGCGCTGCTCGGTTCGGGACACTGGCATCGGCATACCCGCAGACAAGCACGACCGCCTGTTCCAGCGCTTCAGCCAAGTCGATGGCTCGATCGGTCGCGACTACGGCGGCAGTGGGCTGGGACTGGCGATCTCGAAGGCGCTGGTCGAGCGTATGGGCGGAGCGATCGGTGTCGAGAGTGAGGTGAACCGCGGCTCGACGTTCTGGTTCGCGCTCGATCTGCCCGTGGTAGCCGAACCGGCCGTCGCTGCGGAGCCCTCGTCTATCGGGGGCACCCGTACGGGCAGGCGTGTGCTCCTGGCCGAAGACGTGCAACTGAACCAGGACCTCGCCCGAGCGATCCTGGAGCGCGCCGGGCACTCCGTAGACGTGGTCAGCGACGGTGCGGCGGCGGTCGCGGCCGTGCAGGCCAACGCCTACGATCTCGTACTGATGGATGTTCAGATGGTCGGTATGGACGGCCTGTCCGCTACCCGACAGATCCGGGCGCTCAGCGGCGCGCTATCAGAGATCCCGATCGTTGCGCTCACCGCGAACGTCCTCCCGCATCAGGTCGCCGAGTTCCGGGCGACCGGCATGGACGACCACGTCGGCAAGCCCTTCCGACGCGATGCTCTGTTGGCCGTCGTCGATCGCTGGACGGCTGGAAGTAGCGCTGGTGGTGAAACGCACGCGACCGTCGATCTTGCCGTGTTCGAAGACCTGAAGGAGATGGTCGGTCACGAACGCATGGTCGGCCTGCTGGCGATGCTGGCGGACGAACTGACCCATCGGTTTGGACCGTCCTCCCACGCCCGTGATCGCGAACAGATCGCTGGGGATGCACACGCGATGGTGTCGGCGGCGAGCATGGTCGGGTTCGTCTCGCTTGCGGATCTCTGTCGCGAGGTGGAGGCGGCCTGCCGCTCGGGCGAGGGACACGAACCGCTGGTCGATTTGTTACGTACCCGTTCGGTCGAGACGATCGCTGAGATCATGATCATGCGTACGGCGTAAAATATCTCCCCGTTCTATCACCTTGGACCTCCCTGCGACCGTTGCATCTACCGAGTGGGAGGAGTCGCCCGCGCCTCAGATCGTGGTTAGCTCGCCATGGATCGAGCTACGATCCATGAGGCCGACTGCCTCGATCGTCTGGCGCAGGCTGGCGGGCGTGAACGGTTTGATCAGACAACCATTGACCCCGGCCCGGCGGGCGGCCTCGAAGCAATGGGCCTGTTCCCGCGTCGTCATCATCACGAACAAGGTCTCGCGAAGAGCGGGATCCGCACGCACGCGACGCAGAAGCTCGTAGCCGGTGACCTGATCCATGTTCCAGTCCGAGATTACGAGGCCGTAGCGACGCTCCCGCATTCGGACGAGGGCATCGCTTCCATCACGAGCCGTATCGACATCACAGAAGCCGATCTTGCCGAGCACGGCTCTGACGACTTCGACGATCATCGGTACGTCATCGACCACGAGGATGGGCATCCGACCCGGATCTGATGGTACGGTTCCAGTCATATTGCAGGTCCGTAGCGAGCACGACGCCGCCGACAGGCGGTGCGGTTCGATGACTATGCCGCAGTTCGGTTAGTCGAACCTCAACACGTAGCTGTGGCTAGACGTTGGCTATGCTCACGTTCGCGTGTCACAAGCTTAGAATGTCATTCTTGATCCGCGATCTTTGACGATCGTCGCGGTGGAAGAACTTCTCCGAAAATTACTTTTATCGCTAAGGAGATCTCCGCAATCGAGGCGCTTGAATTGCCTCGTCTCCACGCTGTCTGGAAGATCCAGGAGGACGAGGAAGACGTGATCGATATCAGGGGGCCTAATGGGGGAGTTTAGCCAATGCTCAGTGATCAGATCCGCGCCGCAGGCGTCATCGCGGAGAATGTGGTCTCGGCGCTGGAGCGCTTGGAAGGCGATAGTCTCGCAACCCTTACCCGAGAAGCGGCCGTCGAAGGGCTGATGCGCGAGTTGGTAGCGGTGATGCCGACGCGGTTCGATGGCGTGCTGGCCGCCGCCTGCAACCGCTACCTCGCCACTCTGCCGGATCAGGGCTGGGCCGGGCCGCGTATCGAGACTGTGAGCATGGTCGATGGGTCTGTAACCATGCGGGGCAGATAGAATGGCCGATCGATCGCCAAACCTTCTGAACAAATTCAACCCAGAGCAGTATGTTTTGACCGGCCTTAAGCCGCCGCTAACCGTATAAGTTGAGAGATGGGCCGCCTCGCGCGCGGGATCGCGCCAGGGCAGCGTATGCAACCTGCGTGGCCAGATCGATGAAGCTGCTCAACAACGCGAAGCTCCTCGCCAAGCTGGCGCTTCCTTCCACTCTGCTGGTCATCGTGTCGGTGGGGATGATCCTGCTGGCTCGAAGCAGCTTGTCGAACCTCGACGCCAACACCCAGCAGATCGTCGATCACAGCGCCCAACGCGCCATCCTGGCCTTGGAACTCGCCGTCGCCGTGGACGAGGCCACGATCCGAGAGAAGAATCTTATCATCGAGAGCGATAGCCCCGATCGGCAGGTTCTGCGCGCTCAGCATACCGAGGCGGAGCACACCGCGAGTAAGGCGGTCGATGAACTCATCCGGCTCTCCGACACGCCGGAGCGGCACGCCATCAACGAAGATCTCAAGGCGCTGACGACACGCTTCTTCTCGGTCTCGAAGAGCGTCGTCGGTCATGTGGTCGAGAACGATGCCACGCGTGCGGTCAGGCTGTCCAACGGCGACGGCCGAACGGCACGCAAAGCCCTGATCGAGGCGCTCAACAAGCGCGTGGCGGCCAACGCGACCGCGCTGGCTGACGAGAAGCATCGAGCGAGCGAAGTTGCCAACGAAGCCAAGCTGGAGCTTACGTCGATCGCAGCGCTCGGTCTGCTGCTGGCCTTTGGCCTGCTCGGTGTCATCGTCGTGCTCGGCATCACACGCCCACTCGGCAATCTCGTCGCTGTGCTCCAGCGTATGGCTAGGGGCGAGGTCGATGCCGAGATCCGTGAGGCGTCGCGCGGGGACGAGATCGGTGCCGTTGGTCGCGCCGTCCAGGGCATTCGGGACATGGTCGCGCAGAAGGCCGCGGAGCAGGCCGAGATCCGTCGCATAGCCGAGGTGGCCGCAGCCGCGGAGCGCAAGCGCACGATGGTCGAACTTGCGGACGGGTTCGAGCACGCTGTTGGCGGTATCATCGGCATGGTCTCCTCATCGGCCAACGAGTTGCAGGCGACCGCGCAGACCATGACCGCCACCGCGACTGAGACGGCGAGCCAGTCCATCACCGTGGCGGCGGCGGCGGAAGAGGCGGCCTCCAACGTCAACACTGTGGCTGCCGCGGCTGAGGAACTCGGCTCGTCCGTGCAGGAGATCGGGCGGCAGGTCGGCGGCTCGGCGGAGTTGGCGCGCCTCGCTGTCAGCGAAGCGGATCAGACCGGCGCCCTGGTGCACGAACTGAGCAGCGCCGTGGCGCGCATCGGTGACGTGGTCGGACTGATCTCGAACATCGCAGGCCAGACCAACCTGCTGGCACTGAACGCCACCATCGAGGCGGCACGCGCAGGAGCATCCGGCAAGGGGTTCGCGGTGGTCGCCGCCGAGGTGAAGGCACTGGCCGAGCAGACCGCCAAGGCGACCCACGAGATCTCCGGGCAGATCGCTCGGGTTCAGGTTTCGACCGGTCAGGCGGTCGCCTCGATCGCCGGGATCACCGGCCGGATCCGCGAGATCAGCGCGGTCGCGACCTCGATCGCGGCGGGCGTGGAGGAGCAGGGCTCGGCGACCCAGGAGATCGTGCGCAACGTCAGTCAGGCCGCGATGGGCACCAGCGAAGTGACCAGCAACATCGTCGGCGTGGCGGGGGCGGCCGAGGAGACCGGTGCGGCGGCGAGCCAAGTCCTGGGTGCAGCCTCGGACCTGTCGCGGCAGTCCGAGCATTTGGCCGCCGAGGTCGATCGCTTCCTCGTGACGGTACGGGCGGCCTGAGGCATCGGCGAGCCGTTAGGCCACGATACTGCGGACCGCGCTGGACTTTCAGATGCCTAATCGCCGTCCACGAGCCTGAGCGTCAGGTCGAGAAGCTCCGGGACGTTGGCTCGCCCGGAACCAGGGACTGCCGCCACGAGGGACACGCGGTAGAGAAGTCCGTTCGCCTTCACTGGGAGGCCGAGCACCGCGCTGAACTTTGCGCCATCGCGCGGTGACGCCTTGACCCGGATGCGTAAGCGCTCGTTGCCGAGGTCAGTAACGGTGATTGGTTCGGGCTCCCAAGCCATATGACATGCCCTGCACTTGCGCGGCCGTCAGGATGAATGACGCCGGATCGAGCCTCATGCTGCTACCGTGTCATGGCACTCGGCAGCCTCCACATAGGATAGCTTCTGAAGCCCTGGATGCCCCCTACATCGGGATGCCAACACCTACCCATGCAGGTAGCGCGGGCTGAACTGGCCGATTGCCTGTAGCCTCGCCCAATCCAGGATCTCCAGCCGTCGAGCTTTCAGGCTGATAAGCCCATCCTCGCGCAGATCCTTCAGCGTCCGGTTCACGTGGACCGACGTTAACCCCAGCGCATCGGCGAGATCGGGTTGCCGGAGCGGCATCGGCAAGGTGTTCCCGTTCGCGAGGCCAACCGCCTTGAGGCGCAGGTAAAGTTCGCAGAACAGGTGAGCGAGCCGTTCGCGTGCGGCGCGACGACCGAGGCTGCTCATCCAGGCGCGATGGATCGCAGCGCTGACCTGTGCCTCGTGCCACAACGCCGTGGAGATGCCAGGGAAGCTCTCGATCAGCCTGCGCAGATCCGTGTGCGGCACGTAGGCGACGACGGCTGGTGTCAGCGTCGCCATGCCGAAATCGATCTCGCTCAGGTGCAACCCTTGAAGATCAGGTAGATCGCCTGGGAGATGGAACGACAGAAGTTGGCGTCGGCCCTCGTCGAGAAGCTGGTAGCAGCAGGTCCAACCGCTGAGGACGATGCAGCAATGTGTGGCCGGACCACCCTCGGGCACGATGTCATGATGGGCTTCGAGCGTCCGGACGACGACCGACAGACTCTTCAACGCAAACATCTCCGCCTGCGAGAAGCGGCCACTCCCGCCCAGCTTGCGGATCATAACGTCGAGCGGGTGCTTCACAGATACGGACATCGCTTCTCGTCAAGCTCGACGGGTAAGAGCACACTCTCCAACCGTCAGAGCCCGGACTTCGTCCGCCAGCGAAGGATGGCGATTAACGTCTCATCACAAGGGGTTCTGCCACCCCAACCGCTTCGCTTCAAGGCGTCGCGCCCAACTCCAAGCCGGTGATAAACCCGCGTCTCCGCTTACTACCGGCAGGGGCAGTTCTTACCGAAGCCGCTCGGCGATCCGGATCTGTGCCTGATCGAGGTCGGCGAACAGGAGCGGGTTTAGATCGGCGAGCCAAAGCATCTGGTCGCGCCGAGCGTGGGTCATCAGCCTGCGTGACCTAGAGCCGTGCCCTGGCGGGTTGAATCGCATGGGGTAGGCGATCTGGCTGGCGTGTGATTCACTGGATGGGCTTGTGATGGAGGATTGCCATGCCTTCAGCCCTGTCGGTGGATCTGCGCGAGCGTGTGGTCGCCGCGATTGAAGCGGGTGCATCGCGGCGTCAGGCGGCCAAGCGCTTCGGTGTCGGGGCGGCCAGCGCGGTCCGTTGGCACGAGCGCTTCCGGCAGGACGGGAAGATCGCGCCCAAGCCCATGGGCGGCGACCGCAACTCGCAGCGTCTGGAAGCGCAAGCCGCCCTGATCCTTCGGGTCAACGAAGAACACCCGCTCTCCTTCCTGCGGGAGCTGCGCGACAGGCTCTCGGAACGCGGCGTCCGGGCAAGCACGAGCAGTTTGTCACGCTTCTTCGCCCGGCATGGGATCACCCGTAAAAAGGGGCTGTCCACGCGGCCGAGCAGGAGCGGTCGGATGTGAGGGCCACGCGCGAGGACTGGTTCGATGGGCAACCCGATCTGGATCCGGATCGCCTGGTTTTCCTCGACGAGACGGCCGCCACGACGAAGATGGTCCGGCGCTATGGTCGTGCTCCGTGCGGGGAGCGCTGCCGGATCGCCGGGCCTCACGGGCACTACAAGACCACTACCATCACCGCCGCCCTGCGCGCCACGGGACTGATCGCCAGGACCGTCTTCGATGGAGCCACGAATGGTATGCGTTTCCGGGCCTACGTCACCGACACCCTGGCTCCGGTGCTGAGGCCCGGTGACACCGTCATCCTCGACAATCTGAACGCTCACAAGGTCGCCGGGGTGCGCGAGGCCATCGAGGCGGTCGGCGCACGGGTTCTCTATCTCCCGCCCTACAGTCCCGACTTCAATCCGATCGAGCAGGTCTTTGCCAAGGTCAAAGCCCTGCTCCGAACGGCTGCAGCACGGACCGCCGCCGACCTGACCATCGCCATCGAGGACGCGTTCGCCGCCGTCCGACCGGATGAGTGCCGAAACTACCTCACTGCAGCTGGATACGATGCCTATGAGCCAACCTGAAAGGGCACGGCTCTAGTGGTCCAAATCTGACGCTTGATACCCGTTGCAAGGGTCAGCTACCGACACGAAGCCCTTAGCGCACCAGAGGAAAATTTAGGTGGTCCCTGACCTTGTTGCCCTTGTCGCTGCGACCCTCTTCGCCGGGGCCGCACTCTACATCACCCTCGTTGAACATCCTGCCAGGATGGGCTTGGAAGATGGGCCTTTGCTCGCGCAGTGGCAGCCCAGCTACAATCGCGCCCTACCCATCCAGGCTGGCTTAGCCATTCTGGGAGGGGCGGCGGGGCTTCTGGCGTGGTATCTCCATCGGGAATGGCAGTGGATGGCTGGGAGCCTGTTCCTGCTCGCCAACTGGCCCTTCACAATGTTGGTGATCATGCCGACGAACAAGCAGTTGATGGCGATGCAGCCGCAGCACGCGGGGGCGGAAAGCCGGGGCCTCCTGCGTCGTTGGGCAGGTCTACATGGCGTCAGGAGTGCACTCGGCTCCGCTGCGTCGCTCCTGTTCGCTTGGGGCTTTCTGGTTACCCGCTAGGTCTGCTGTTGCCCCATTGTAGATCCTCAGAGTGGGCACCAAGCGTCAGATCTGGACCACTAGACCGCGAGCGATCAATTTCCATAAGCGGGAGCGGTGCACCTGCCGACCCTCTGCGATGTTCATGACAACTTGTTTCGCCTCATAGGTCATCCTGGTTCATAGACCTGCCGGACGAGCAGGGCTGGCCCCCATGAGCGCCCGTTGACATCAACCTGCGGTAGCACGCAGGGACTACCTATGTTGAAAAAGCTTCCCCAGGGCGCTGCCACCTTCCGTGGTCGCGGTCGAGCGTTCGTCCACGGCACCAAGATCGTGTTGAAGGTCTGCCCGGAGTGCTCGCAATGGAACGCCCCGAAGGCTGCCGATAAGGGCGTATGCGGCTGGTGCGCCTACATCCCCTCATGCGAGGACGTGGAACCCGCTCAGCAGCTTGAAGCGGCATAGGTCGAAAATCGCTCTCGACGATGAACACGTTCTACGGGTGGCCCAACATCTCGGCGGCCCCGGCACGAACTCTGCCTATGCATCCTCGGACATCGCATCACCGCTCCGAGGATTTCATGCCATTGAAAAGGACATCACTGGTCCGGCCGGGCATCTCCGAGATCGATGCCGCGGTCGGTGCGCTCGCCGCTTTGGTCCTGGCCATCGAGCGCACGCCGAGCGCCCCCAGTGCGGCCGATCATCGGACTGCGATCCGACGACATGGCCGAGCGCTCGCATCTTCGGGCGGCTCTGACATGATGCGTACCGTCCTCCGGAAGATCGGAGAACTGTCGCCAGCCCACGCGGACGCACGGCGGGCGATCATCGCCGCAGAGTGGACCAGGACCACCGCGTCGATACGATGAGGTCGAGGGATGCGCCTCGCGAGGGCGCGGTTGGATTTTCGCACTCGGTTAACCGTCGTTAGAGCGCTGCGATCGTAAAGCGGCTATGACGGCGCCATGGCAAACCGGATCATGACGCTCGACCTGTTCGCCACCCTCGACATCGTCGAGGCGGATGTGACCGCCGTGGTGAACGCCTACATGGCCAATCCGACCTCCGGCACGGTCCCGTTCGGCGAGAGCTATCGGATCGATCCCGCCGCTGCCATCGTGGACCACCCCTTCGCCAACACGCTGATCGATCAGCATTGGGCAAGCCCGGAGCTTCGGCGCGCCGCCGTGCGCGCCGCCATCATGCTCGCGCAGCCGCAGCGGGTGTAGCCGTCGCGTGCCGTCAGCAACGAAGTGGTCTGCCCCTATCGTCCGCTCAGCCAACGAGACGTAACTTCTCGAAGCGCCGCATCTCCGTTCGCCTCTGACGCTCCCTCCGAGCCGAAGGACTGAAGCGATTGACGCACGACCACATCGTCCCGCGTGACCGACCAGTCGAACCGGCCCGGCTCCTTCAAGGATGGGGTGACCCGCAGCTTGTGAGGGTTAGGCTTGAAGGTGATCATCGTCAGCATGTGGGAGCACTCTGCCCCATCTACGAGTGGATCGGGCAACGGGGCCGAGCCGGAACTTCACGTCAACGACTGCGGGTGCCGTTATGGCGTACCGGAGTACCGCCTCGCATCCAGCGGACACCCGTTGTGTGCCTTATGATGCATGAACTTCCGGCGACCGCTTTCGAAATATGAGCCTGAGAAGGCCGTGGACGGCCGTGGCGCTGAATTGGCTCCCAACGTGCCTAAAACGCGCGTAGCCCCCTCCACGCCCCGGAAATCGCTCGATACGGCTGGTGGGAAGACGATCGCGCCGTCAGGTTCGACCTGCCGAATGGTCGGGACGAGATCGTCGTGACTGATTGGTGCGTAGAGGACCACCCAAAGACCGACGCCACGACCGAGAAGACCGAGTTCGTTGTCGCCTCGAAGAACGTCTCCGAGAAGCGCATCTCGAAGGGCTTCGACACCGCTGCCACAGGCCGCCAGTCAGAGATCGGTCGATGATGGGAGTCAGGTCGTCGTCGGCACCGTGACCGATATGAACTTCTCGACGACTGCCGAGACAACCGCCTTCTCGAAGATCATCGCGGTGATCGTCGCCTCGAAGACCGGCACCGAGAAGCGCCTTTCGAAGGGCTTCGGAGACGCGGTGTCGAGGAAATCAGACCGAGTTCGGGCGGTGGTGGAGACCCGGTCGTCGTCCGCACCGCGACCGAAATGTTGTTCGCCGCTATCACGTGTTGGTCGATCAGTCCTATTCATCGCTAAATTTTTCTCTATAATTTTTAATTTCCAAACGATTTGAATTGAGTATTCGGTTGTAGCGAGCGCGCATATTCGGATCTAAACTTTCACAAATGCGAACTTTAAGCTCTATAGCTTGCTTAGAAGCGTAGTATATAAAAATGTCATATTGGTCACTAGCTCCAGAATTTGGTACGCCTTTGGCAGTTTTTCTTGACGATCCGCCAGCATCCTCGACATCTAGGACGACATAATCAACTTCCGAGCCCCGAAAAATCGCTCTCATTCTATACATATCTCCGTCTGCATTTAATTTGTACATCTCAATCACACCGCCATTTTCGGCGGGGCATTTGAGCGAAACGGGCTTTAAAGGCGCAATATATTCAGTGGAAATCTTATGCGCTATAGCCATACCGCCAACCGCGCACTTCCGACCAACCTCATTATATACCTCATGAGCGTCACAGACATGGACAAAATCTTGTGTGCTCAATGTGAGATTGTCGGCGATTGATGCGCTGAAAAAAATAAAGGCAGATACGGCGATGGGGATCCACAAGAACACTCTCCCTACAAAACAGGCAGATGAAAGATTAGTGTTCGGGCGACGAAACACCAATCAGAAGAACTCTCGGTCGTACTCGTCAGATTTTCATAATAACCATGTTTGCGGCACTTACCTCGGATAACATTGCGGCCGTTCGCGCACGGCCACCGCGATCACTAACGATGGAAGTTTGCGCTTGATCCGCGGCCCAACCTCGCCCATCTTCACCAGCCGCGGCCGCTCATAATCTGATCGCAACGTGTAAATTATGCTTACGGTGCCAGACGCTCCAGTTCAGGGCTCGCCCCGCAGGCGCTTAACTCGATATTCGGATAACATCTTTTCATATATCAATTGCTTTAGGGGGACTAACGGTATTTTGCTGCGCCTACCCAAGAGGCTAAACAAAAGCTTCGGAGTATCCAACGTTGAAAAAACTATGTCGTGGGGCCTGCCCGTGTCTGCTGGCCATGGCCGCCCTGATCGCCCTCGCGCTCACCCCTGCCGCCGCGGAACCGAAGGAGGGTGACACCATCACCTTCGCGATCGAAGTAACCGACCCGGTGCCGCCTGCCCGCGAAGCCACGATCACGGTAACGATGGGGAAAGATGCTTCGCCCGAGGTGAGCAAAGCCGAAGCGATCGGGCGCTGCCGCGGCGGCTCTCAGCACCCGCGAAACTGCCGGGTGCTCGACTCCTACAACCATGGTTGCAGCTACGTAGCGACAGGGCGGAACAATAAGGGGCAGAAGGGTTGGGGACAGCAGCAAACGCCACAAGCTGCTATTGACCTCTGCCGTTCGTATGGCCTCGATTGCTCCAGCAGAACTATCGGTGGTTGCACAGGGTCAGACTGACGACACAGCGGTCCGTGTTTAAGGGCGAGTGAGGCTCCACCGTCTCATCCAACCGGATAAGGATAACACTTGGTGCCAGACGAGGAACGCAGTCATGGCGAACCTCTACGCCATGCTGGGCTGCCTGGAGGAGCATTCCGAAATCGCGGTGGCAAATATCTTCTGCCGGGGCCAGTTTGAAGGCTCCGCACACCTTCTCCACCGCCATCTTCCCGAAGTCATCTTATGACCGCCCCAGCCGCCCGATGGATTACGATCGATGGGCGGCACGCGGTCCTACGCGCGCAATGGCTACCGCTGTTCCCGGACGACTTCCGCCTGCCCGATGGCGTCCGCTTCAAACCGGCGGGCAGGTATGAGAACGCACCGTACGGTGGGTGCGGCTGCGCCTGGGAGATCAAAGACGGGAAGCTCTACCTCACGAGCCTCCACATCGACGTGATCGTCGATCACATCCTCCGGGAGTTCTACATCGAGATGGAGGACGTGTGGGGCAGCAATGAGCCCGTGTTGGCCGAGTGGATCACAACCCGCTTCGAAGTCGCGATCGGAAAGCCCACCTTCTACGACACGTTCGAGGGGGCCGTCTTCGAGACCTACGACGATATCGTCATCGAGAAGGGGATCGTGGTCGAACGCTCGGTCATCACGGAGGAAGAACGGTTCAACCGGATCATGGGGAGGTCGAAAGCAAGCCGCGTCGCGACGGGGAAGGACGGGTGACCGCGAACGGTCGATTACAACCTCCGCCACTGCGGCGCCCGCTCCGGATACCGCTCCAGCAGTTCAAGCACCGCCGCCACAAGCATCTTCGGCTGGTGATCGGACTCTATCCACGGCCCAACCTCGTCCTCCCCAACCAGCCGCAGCCGTTGGTGCTCCGACCGGAACTCATAGTCGTAGCCGAACCCAGGGAACACCTTCTCCAGCAGGGCCACCGCCGGTCCCTCAGCGTGGATGTAATCTGGCAGCGTCGAGATCGCGACGGTGACGTAGTAGAACTTTTTGAACTCGGGGCCGGGGAAGCGTGAAAATGTCGAGTGCCCGCGTTCGTCCCGGAGCATCGAGTCGGTGATCTGGTGGATGACGTTGTTACGGTTCCCGGACCTTCGGGCGCCGAAGATCGCTTCGGCGATCTCGAAGTTGGCGTCTTCCCCACGCCATTTGTAGCTGTAGGGCGACAGGATACGCTCTCGGAGAGCGTTGATCTGCGCCGGGTCGATGATGCGGGGATCGGGCGGAAGCTCCAGGTAGAACTGATCCCTGAAGGGCTGGAGCATCTCCTCTACGACATCATGGTCGGAGTAGCGGTCGTCGGCCATCGATGCGTTTACCACCAACCTATTCGGCGAGCTTGCGAGATCCGATCAGTGCTCCTCACGGCTTGGCCGCTCGCTCCTGCGAAGGCAACATACGAACCTCAATCCCAAGACCTCGTATAGCCACGATGGAGATGACGGTGCGCACCCTGCTCGTAGCCCTGCTCCTTGCTGCTCCGGCCTCTTCAACCCTTGCCGCGCCCGCGGGGAAGAACCCGCCGCCCTACGTCGGCGTCTGGGCGATGGACAAGAAAGCCTGCAAAGCGAACCCCAACGATACGGAGAGCCCGTTCATCAAGATCACCCCCACCGATGTCGAGGGCGGTGAGTGGATGTGCGAGATCACCACGAAGAAGGTCACCGGCAACGACTGGACGCTCGGCGGGAAGTGCAACGGGGAGGGCAGATCGTACAAGGAGACGTTCAAAAGCAAGGATTTCGTTCGGTGCGAGGACAAGGATTGGCGCCCGACCGGGATGTGAGATGTCGCCTATGGTTGTGATTATGATAAGCCGCTGGGACGCCATTGTTTGGTAGGCTGTGGCAGTCCGAGGAGGAGGAATGGGCCGTCGTGCCGTCCAGACCAATCGAACCGGACCAGAGACTGAACCTGAAGAGTGCGCACTAAGCCATTTCTGTTCCTTTACGGAGCTTGATTAAGTCGCAACGGGGTACACGTTATGGGGCTCCATTGCCCAGATGGCCCTCTCCCGTCGCTACGAAAAGCAATCTTAGCCGTAGACTTGCAGGGATCGGTTTTGGTGCGTTCACCCTGATCTGAAGTATTTTGTCCTGAGATCAAATGATCCTTCCCGAAATTAAATCTGCCCTTGCTGGGCTCGTGCTCCTTGCGACTGCTGCCTCGCCCGCGCTGCCGCAGGCCGCGCATTATCTCAGCCGTGAGTTATTCGTGGATGACCGGCCCACGCGTGTGAGCGAGAAAAAGCGTACAACTTCCTGCCACGGCGACGTGAGGATGGAGTCATATCCTCGTGAACAGGGAGTCGCCGTAGTTTGTAAAAATACAATCGATCAGTACGAGTGCCAGTCCAGAGATCAGTTTGGTGTCGTAAATCAGAAAAAATTTCATGCCCGCATGGATCAATTTATATCAGTTATGCACCAGACACAGACACAACTTTCTTCGATTTTTCCGGATACCGCCGCCTACCTTGCATTTTGCAAGCGTGAGATGAAAAATATTTTTCCGTAAAAATGAACGCGTCATCAATGGAAATCATGTCACGCTTGCTTTAATCCGAAGTTTATTGTCCAGGAAGCGGCGGCACATCTCGCGGATCTTGAACCAGGGGTCTCCCATCTTGATCCCGAGCGCCTTCGCCTCGGCCGTCCTGGCGATGGCGCACCCGTCGTTGTTCGACAACACGATCACTGGCACCTTGGTGAGCTTCGGGTCGAACACGCGCTCGCACGAGCAGTAGAAGCTGTTGCCGTCGATCAACACGTAGGCGCGGCCGCCGCCGATACGGTCACCCTGGCGATCCTCTGGTCCGCTCACGACGACAGACGATCCCGCGCGACGTGCCAGCGTATCGAGAAGCGCACCACGCCCCAGATCACGCCCTCGCCAAGTTCCTCCACCGCGAAGGCGGGCAGGTCCGGGTTGCAGAAGGCCAACCGGGCGATGTTGCCGGTGACCTCCAACCGCTTGATGCTCATCTGCCCGTCGATCGCCGCCACCACCACGCTGCCGTGACCCGCGGTGAGGCTGCGGTCCAGGCAGGCGAGATCGCGATCGAAGATACCGGCACCCTCCATCGACGAGCCGGATATCCGCCACAGGAAGGTCGCGGGAGGGTTCGGCACCAGCCACCGGGGGGGGGCGAGCGCGCCCTCCAAGAAGTCGTCGGCCGGGGACGGAAAACCCGCGCACAGGGCCTGCCCGATCAGGGGCACCCGCACCGCGTCAGGACTGCCGACAAGGAGTTCGTCGATGCGATGGCCAGACATCTCGGCTCAGCGCTCAGCGATGGCGGCGCGGACGTAGCCGCGGGAGATCTGCCGAAGGTGTACTTCGACCCGTCGATTGGCTGCGTCCAGATCGGCTAGAGCATCGGTGATCGCGGCGAGCAGTGCCGCTCGATCGTCACCTCGGTGCAGGTGCCGGTAAGCCGCGGCGACGGCTTCGGCCTCCACCCGGCGCGCGTCCAACGCCTACGGACCGGAGTTGCTCGGAGTTGCGGACGGGCTGGCCGAGTTCGAGAACCTGCGCCAGTACATGGCTCACGGGAACATGACGGTCCAGTTCAACGCTGACCCGCCCGCCATCTTCTTCCAGGTGTACGATCAGCCTAAGGGCTCCGGTCCAATCCTTCGAGTCATGCGGACGAACCACGTTGAGTTGGGCGAGCAGAGCATCCGGGTGGGCAGGTACGACAACAAGGTGGTCGCCCTGTTCTACCGGATCTTCACCGAGATCCCGCTCGAACCGACCGCCTCCTTCTGGACCGCAAATCTAGCACCGATCGTTATCCAATCCACTTCATCTTGAGCCAGAACGCTTCGTCCGGGATCTCGAACTCGAAGCCGAGTGTCACGGCGTGGCATCCTTCCAAGATATCATGGTCCAGGTAGACCTTGCCGCTAGACCCTTGCTCTTCGATCCAACGTTCCATATCGCTCAAGCAGTCGATCTGCTCGCGGAGAGCACGACCAGCGGCCTCCAGGGGCTCTGGAATACCCTTGAGCGTGATCTCAGACAGCACGACGCAGGTCATAGGCACCTCGCGTCGATCGTGCGCCGCGCTAGTAGTTGAGCCACATGTTGATCTCGCACGATCACCTCGTCCAGCGCGCGTACTTCGTCTCCAAGCTTGGGAGGAAGGAGTGATGCTGCTTCTGCCAGTCGCATCCTGATCGTCATGACAGTGCGCCCCGTGACGAGCGAAGTCGGTCCTTCTCGCCGCATGAGATCTCGAACGTATCCATCATCACGTCCGCAATCCATCCTCGAAAAATGAGCACGCGAGCGGGTTAGCCCTATTTTCTTCAATGCTTAGAATAATCTCATTAGCTGATGTCCATACATACGATTATTTATTCTGGGATAGTAAATGGGATGAAATCATTGCAAAATATTTTTCGAACATACCTTGTCATCGATCGCTAAAGTCCGTGCCGAGAATGACCGGCAGCACTACTCGGGACCGCACTAACCTGGGGAGGGCTGGTCGCATCCTTTTTCGACATCACGGTCTTCGGGGCCTCCTTCGCGGCGTTGTTGATCTCTGAGATCTCGATCTCCGGGGTGTCGATCTCCGACATCTCGGCCTGCGGGCTCGCGGTCTCCGGGGTGTCGATCTCCGACATCTCGGCCTGCGGGCTCGCGGTCTCCGGGGTGTCGATCTCCGAGATCTCAGCCTGCGGGCTCGCGGTCTCCGGGGTGTCGATCTCCGACATCTCGGCCTGCGGGCTCGCGGTCTCCGAGATGTCGATCTCCGACATCTCGGCCTGTGGGCTCGCGGTCTCCAAGATGTCGATCCCAGATAGTTTCGACTACGCCGAGAACATCGTGAACCGCGCGATACCACCGCCCGGCAGCAGCACGATCCGCCGACCAGCCTTGTAGCGATACCCAGCAGCGGCGGCCTCCTGCCGGGCGCGCTTCCCGGCACGGCGCCGGTCACGATGGTTCATTGCTTCGAAAGCGGCGAGGTTCGCGAGCAGGGGGTTCATAGTGAACTTCGTCATGGCAGATCTCCAGCGTGCAGGGGCGTGATCAGACGAGGCCGAAGTAACGGCGCAGGGAGGCGTGGGTGATCGGCGTCACCGCGTACCGGCCCAAGCGCAGGCCGTCCGCGTCGCGCTCGTACTCTTCCCAGTTGTCCCAGGAGAGCATGAACGCGTGCGGGTTGCCCGTGATCGTGCGGGTGCGGATGGTCGTGCGGGACTGGAAGTGACGCAGATCTCCGAGCCCGGCGTCGTAGAGCAACCGCGCATCGACGATCGGGCCATGCTCCGCGATGAGGCGCAACCCGAGCTTGGTGTTCTCCGACGCGGTCCCCATCCAGGTCGCGATCTCGGCCGGGGAGAAGTTCACCCGCTGCTCCCAGACGAACTCGCCTACGGGATCGATGGTGGAGGGAGAGTCAGCCGGGGCTGGGGCGGGTGCGGGTTCCGGGAGACGAGTTCCCTTGAGCAAGTGAGTGAGGATGTCGTGCCGCGTCTGGGCGGGCAGAGCGTCGAGGTCGGCTTGGGACAGAAGGATTTGCATCATGGTCTCCACCGGCTGACCACGATGGCCAACCATGACCATCCTAACATCAAGATGGCCATTATGGTTGCAAAAAATACCATGATGTCCATCTTGGCTTGACGTGCCATTCTAGCTCGGAATAAAAGAAGGTTATTATTCCGATTTTGGACGCGTGGAGGCGGGTGTGGGCGAGATCTCCGAGGCGGGCGACTTCGGCACGCGGGCCGCGAAGAACGCCGCCATCGCGGAAGACGTGGTGGCCGAAGTCGCCCGGCGTTCCCGCGAAGCTCGTGGTCCGGTCCTGGCCGTCACCCCGGCGGGCGTGGTCGCGACCCCGGATGGTCTCGCCGCCCTGGCCGAGCGCGCCAAGGGCTACGCCGAGGGCGCCCGCGCCCAGTCCACCCGCACGGCGTACCGGGGAGACTGGCGCCGGTACGAGGGATGGTGCGCCGGGCACGGTCTCGCCGCGCTCCCGGCCGAGCCGATGACCGTGGGCCTGTACCTCGCGGACGCGGCCGAGACCTACGCGCCCGCGACCCTGACCCGATGGCTGTCGGCGATCTCGGTCGCCCACACCCTGGCCGGGCATCACCTCGACACCCGCCATCCGGCGATCCGGGATGTCCTGCGCGGCGTGCGCCGGGCCAGGGGCACCGCGCAGCGGCAGGCTGCGCCGATCACCACCCCGGTGCTCCGCCGCCTGCTCGATACCTGCGCCGCCGGGCGGGTGATCGACCTGCGCGACCACGCCCTGCTGCTGGTCGGCTACGCCGCCGCCCTGCGCCAGTCCGAACTGGTCGCCCTCGACGCCACCGACATCTCGGTCTCGGATCAGGGTCTCCGGCTCGTGATCCGGCGGAGCAAGGCCGACCAGGAGGGCGCCGGGCAGATCGTAGAGATCGGCCGGACCGGCTCGCCGACCTGCCCGGTCGCCGCCTACGAGATGTGGATCTCGGCCTCCGAGATCTCGGCCGGGGCCGTCTTCCGGCGGGTGGATCGCCACGGCGCCATCGGCGCGCGACTGGTGCCCGAAGGCGTCGCCCACGTGGTGCGGTCCCGTGCCGGGCGCGCCGGGCTCGATCCGATGATCTACTCGGGTCACAGCCTGCGGGCCGGGTTCGCCACGACGGCCGCCATACAGAACATCGAGGAGCGGGTGATCGCGGGCCAGACCCGTCACCGCTCGACCGCGACCCTGCGCCGGTACATTCGCGAGGGCGAGATCTGGCGGCGCAATCTCTCCGCCGCGGTTGGCCTCTGATGCAGGCCCTGAAGTACATCGTGATTGCAGGCGCCGTCGTGTGTGGGCTGATCTCAGCGTGGCTCTGGGCACGGTCCACGCGCGTGCCGATGCCCGCCCCTAACCGCCCCGCAAGCACTGGCGGCGACGTGCAACGGATGATCAACGCGATGCACGCCGCATCCCGCCTGAGCATTCAGGCTGCGGGATACGCGGCCTTCTCCTCGATCCTCTCGGCTTTCTCGTCGCTGCTGTAGACCGACCCAGCGCAGCGGCGCGGCCCCGTACCAGCCCACCAACGTGTGGGTCATCGAGGCAGGGGGATTAGCTGGGACGGGCTTCGGGGGGCGGTGACGACGGGAAGCGGCGCCAGGAACGTGCAGCCTGATATCGACCTTCTGCGCGGAGCTTCTTCTTCATCGACGGTCCGAGGTTCAGCGAGTAGCCACACCGCCGCCCGTGAACTTCACCTTGGTCCGAGAAGTCGATCCCGTAGAATTTGGCCCATGCCTGATCCATGCCCTTGAGCATGTATCGTCCGGCGCCGCGAGGGGTATGGGCATTCTTCACGTGGACGGCGTTCTTGAAGGCAGCACCAGCTACCGCCTCGATCCACCGGCTCATCTTCTTCTCGAACACTAACCGGCGGCTGGGCGGCACATGGAGCAACCAGTGCGCCGCGATAACGCCACCCCCTGCCTCGATCACCCACACATGGGTGGGCTGGTACGGGGCCGCGCCGCTGCGTTGGGTCGGTCTACGAGCCCAGTGACTGTAGCGGGTGTTCCGGAGATGCGCGAATGTGGTGCTCACTTCCTCAGGGGCGCATGCTGTGCGGCTGAAATTGACCGTGACGAAGGTGTTTAGGGGTAGATCCTGAGCTTCAGCGATCCTGACCGCATGATGGATGTTGGCCGCCGTTTTATGCCGGATGAAATGCGAGACGCGGGGCATTCACGATCGATCTGTGGTCTTCGTTTGCACAAGAAAGGGGTTTATATACTGAAGAATTAGTCGGTGAGCCGTAGGCTCAACCGTTTCGGAGCGTAGCCGTTCCACTCCGGTTCGTACGAACAGTCGCGCAGCACATGCCCATGGTGGACTGGCGTATAGACGCCGCAGCGATCGATGTGCTGCGGCGTCTTCAATCAGACCCTGCGTTAGGCTATTACTCCGCAGCACGCGCTGGGAAATTGACGACGTTCGAGTAGCCCCCCACCCCCATCTCCTGTGGGGCGCTCTCTTCGGCCAAGCGCATCAATGGAGCAATGACCTGCTTCTCCCAGGACGCCGTGACGCCCTCCTCGACCCTGGCGAGGTACTGCTTCTCAGTCTCGAACCAACGTTCGAGGTGCCCCGCCACTCGATCCTTGAAGCCGGACCCCCTGCCCCATTCCGCCGCGCATAGTTGCCAAACGGGCGCCTGCCTCAAGGGCTCGCGGTAGACCTCCATTCCGGTCTGCTGGACCGTGTCGAGGAACGTGGTCTTCGAAGCCGCGGCGCTAAGGCGGATCTGGTCAATCGTTCGTCCCGCCTGTGCAAGGTCGTCATCGGCCTTCAGAGAGTTCAGGAAGGCGTCGAGCGACTTGAACCATCCATCACACCGGGAACGCGCATCTCGCGCGGCGCCCGACCCAATCATGTGGACGACGTTCAAGCCCGAGTATTCCCCGTTGCGACGGGTCGCAGCCCACAGGGTGGAGGCGTAGCGAATGCCCCGCAAGGTGCTCATCACGTCCACATAGGGAAGCCGCTCCCGGGCGCTGAGCAGCCGATTTGCTTTAAGAAAGGTGCTGAGCCGCTTGGAGACCTCCTCGATCGCCAATTGGATTGCCTGCTGCTCGATGTTCTCCATCAGGTCTTCGATGGCGGCACACAGGTCGAGCAGATGATCAGCGCCTCGCTCTCGCATCCGCGTCAACTGCTCGACCACGTTCTTCCGGATCACGACCGGCTCATCAGAAATCACGTTGAAGAACATGACCGGGAGGGCTTTCACCCCTTCAGCCGTTAGCTTCTCGGTGATCTGGGCCTCCTTTAGTTCGTAGCCCTCGGTGTCGCTCTCTGCCTCGTCGCCCACGTCATTCTTCATCGCTGTCGCTTGGCCGGAGAGCGGCAAAGCCAGGATAGCTGCCTTTCCAGGGTCGAAGCCCTCAGCGAACGTCTCGCGCATATGCTTGAGCAAGGCGCCCGTTGTCGGACCGGGCGCGTCGTTGAACCCCGAGCAGAAGACAACGGCCGTGCGCGGATCCTTGAGGCGCGCTTCAAGGTCCTCGCGCACAGCGTGGTCCTCGACACCCTTGGTGTCGATCAACGTAAGTTCTAGATCACCGAAACTCTTACCGAAGTTCGGGACGAGCAGGTCAATGGTCTCAGGCAGCGGCACGTCGCCGATCTGGCCCTTGTTGATCGCGCTGAAGACCTCTTTCACCCACTCCATCGGGTGTTTATGAGTCGCGCTGTTGTACCAGAGTTCTCGGCGAGTCCGCTCAGGCAACAGCATCCGCTCGATCACCCGAGCCCTAAATTCGGCCTCGCTCTCGCATGATCGGGCAAGATCTGCGGCCGGATCCACGGTAAGCTTCTTGCCGGTTGCCGTATCGGTGCGGCGGTTCAGTTGCGCCATGTTGCGCAGGGCGCGGTCCATCTCCTTGCTTACGCGGGCGATCTCTCCGGCCGGATCCTGCGCATCACTGGACACGCTGTTCCAGGTGACGTTGCAGAAGTCCGATATGCGCTGGCGCATCTCCACGTCGCTCAAGGGCACGACTGAGACGCCGAACTCCGGACCTTTCTTGATGTGAACTTCGCAGATGGTTGTGCCACCAGCGCCCGTTTCTAGGACAGTACGCTTGAGCGGGTTCGTCACCGTCGTCGCTGGGACAAGGAGGTCGAATAGGAAGCTGATCGCCGTCGATTTCCCGACGCCGATGTTCCCGATGAACGCGATGTTGTGGTTCAGGCGTGTGAGGAACGACGATGCCGACAGCAGCAGGTCGCGGTGGCGCTCGATATGTCGGCGTACCGGCCAAGGATGCTCCGTCTCTGAAAGGAACAAGGCAACATTATCAAGGACCTCGTCCGCCTGTTCGAGGTAGCCACGCTGCGGGTTCCAGAACGAGGGCGGCTCGACGTGCTGCCACTCACGCTTCAAGAACGCCTTGAAGTCGTTCGCGTGCGGCGAACCAAGGGTGGCAAGGGCATCAAGGATGCTCTCGATCTCAGTCCCACCAAGGACTTCGCCCTTTTCGAGCCGAGATACCCGGCTTTGGTCGAGCTTGGCCTCATCGGCCACAACCTTTTGGGTGATCCCGAGTTCAGCGCGCAGGCGAGCGACAACCGAAGGAGTTTGATGATTGGGGGACACTACGCTTCCTTCCATCTAAAAATTCATGCTGCATATATGCAGCATGTTTGATCATCGTCAATCGGCGAGCAGTTCCTACTCGCGTGTGGCTTTGGCATTGGGGGGCACGGCTGAGGACGTGGCCGAAATACATCTTCTTGCCGTGGCCGCCAGCTTTCTTGCCACTCAAGGTTGAGATGCTCGCGGTTGCTAACTACGGTGCCGCCAAGAGCGCAATGGGCGTCTGGGACCGATGGCAAACACCGCCAACTTCGGCTTCATGGGAGCGTACGGGCAGAACCTTGAGGCGCTGCCCGCGCTCGCGGAAAGCTATTTCCAGACGGATCCCTCTACGGCTCTGTTCAAACTGCGGCAGTTCGCCGAACTTTTAGCCAAGGAGATCGCTGCACGCCACGGCCTGTACCAGCCTGAACGGCGTGATAGCTTCGAGACTATCCTCACACGCCTGTCCTACGAGCGCGTTTTACCCCGCGAGACCGCGGACCTTTTCCATGGCCTGCGAAAGCTCGGCAATGACGCTGCTCATGAGGCCAAAGGGACTCACGCCGAAGCACTGTCCGGCCTGAAATTTTCCCGTCAGATCGCGATCTGGTTCCACCGGACCTACGGCAAGCAGCCCGACTTCAAGCCCGGTCCGTTTCTCCCGCCACCACCGCCGGTCGATGCCTCAGGCCCCCTGCGCGAGGAGATCGCCGCGCTGCGGCTGAGCCTCGCCAACAGCGAGGGTGTGGCCGAGGCAGCCCGGCTTCTCGCCGAGAAGGAGGCGCGCGAGCGTGAGAGTCTGTCTGAGCGCTTGCTTCGCGAGAGAGAGGACCGCGCGGTCTGGGAAACGCTCGCCCAGGAGGGCGAGATCGAGAAGGCCGAGTTGGCGTCCCGACTTGCGGCCCTTCAGACACAGGCGGAGAAGACCCCGGTCGTCACCCTCCAGGCCCTCGTCACGTCCGGCGAGAAGGCGGCCGAGAAGATCGACCTCGACGAGGCCGACACACGCGCGTTGATCGACAGGCAGCTAAAAGACAACGACTGGGAAGCGGATACACAACGGTTGCGCTGGAGTGAGGGCACCCGGCCGATCAAGGGCCGCAACCTCGCCATCGCTGAGTGGCCTGTCACCAAAGGGCGCGCCGACTACGCGCTGTTCGTGGGCCTGACCCTGGTCGGCGTGGTCGAGGCCAAGCGCAAGAACATCAGCGTGTCCGGTGCAATCGATCAGGCCGAGCGTTACGCCAGATCCATCACGGAAACCGGTAGCGCTGCGTTCGCTGATGGCGCGCCCTGGCAGGACGGGCCGCACGCCTACCGCGTGCCCTTCGTCTTCGCCGCCAACGGACGCGTGTACCTCAGGCAGATCGAGACGCAGAGCGGCGTGTGGTTCCGCGACGTGCGCCGCCCAGCTAACCTGCGCCGCGCGCTCGTGGACTGGCCGACGCCGGAGGGCCTGCTGGGTAAGCTCAGCGTCGATATCGAGGCGGCGACCCAGGCGCTCAAGGACCAGCCGATGACGTTCGGCTTCCCCTTGCGCGACTACCAGAAGGCCGCCGTCGCCAAGGTCGAGGAAAACTTGGAGGCCGGTCGCCGGGCGATGTTGGTGGCGATGGCAACCGGCTCGGGCAAGACCAAGCTCGCCATCGCGCTCCTGTACCGCTTGCTCTCGACCAAACGCTTCCAGCGCGTCTGCTTCGTCGTGGATCGCTCGGCGCTGGGCGAGCAGACCCAGGGCGAGTTCTCGACAACCAAGGTCGTCACCGGCAAGTCCTTCGCCGACATCTTCGGGTTGAAGGGCTTGAGGGACGCGGTGCCCGACGCGGAGACGAAGCTGCACATCTGCACAATCCAGGGCCTCGTGAAGCGCGTTCTACTCGCCAACGACCCGGCGCAGGCCCCTGCCATCGATCAGTACGACCTGATCGTCGTGGACGAGTGTCACCGCGGCTACCTTCTGGACCGGGAACTCACCGACGCCGAGTTGAGCTTCCGCGATGAGGCGGACTACGTCTCGAAGTACCGGCGCGTGCTCGACTACTTCGACGCGGTCAAGATCGGCCTGACCGCGACGCCCGCCCTGCACACGACGGAGATCTTCGGCGAACCGGTCTTCACGTACTCGTATCGCGACGCGGTGATCGACGGCCACCTCAACGACCACGAGCCGCCCGTTCGGATCGAGACCGAGTTGGCACGGTACGGCATCGAGTTCGCCCAGTCCGAGCAGTTGGCGTTCTTCAACCCCGAGACCGGGGAGATCGACCTTGCGCACACGCCCGACGCCCTGCGCTTCGAGGTCGAGCAGTTTAATAAGAAGGTGGTCACCGAGAACTTCAACAAGGTTGTCGCCGAAGAACTCGCCCGGCACATCGATCCAAGCCTGCCGGGCAAGACCCTAATCTTCGCGGCCTCGAACGACCACGCCGACATCGTCGTCAAGCAGGTCAAGGACGCCTTCCAGGCGGCCTATGGCGAGATCGACGACGCATCGGTGAAGAAGATCACCGGCAAGGTGGACAAGGTCGGCGACCTGATCCGCGCCTTCCGCAACGACGCCAACCCGAAGATCGCGGTCACGGTGGACCTCCTGACCACCGGCATCGACGTGCCGTCGATCACCAACCTCGTGTTCTTGAGGCGCGTGAACTCGCGCATCTTGTACGAGCAGATGATCGGCCGGGCGACGCGGCTGTGCCCTGAGATCGGCAAGGACGTGTTCCGGATCTTCGATGCGGTGGACCTCTACCCCCACCTCCAGAAGATCACCGACATGAAGCCGGTCGTGGTCGCGCCAGCGATCGGGTTCGAGCAACTGATCGGAGAACTCGCCTCCGCCGAGGATGAACGGCAGCGCGAGACTGTCCGGGCGCAGTTGGTGGTCAAGCTGCGGCGACGGCTCAAGAGGATATCCGAGGAGGCACGCAGGCAGTTCGAGGTCGTAGCGGGCGAGACCCCGGAAGCGACTTTGGCACGGTGGCACTCCGCGCCCGGCACGGACCTCGTCGCCTGGGTACGCGCACATCAAAGCATCGGGACGATGCTCGATGCCAGCGGCGGTGACGGCAAGCCCGGCCGGAAGCCGATCTCGCCCCATCCCGATACGGTCATCAGCGTGACGCGCGGCTACGGCGCCGCCGACAAGCCTGAGGACTTCCTCGACGGCTTCGCCAAATTCGTAAACGAAAACATGAACACCGTCGCCGCCCTGAAGGTAGTGGTACAGCGTCCGCGTGATCTCACACGTGCCCAGCTACGCGAACTCCGTTCTGAACTCGACCGTGCCGGGTTCCCCGAAGCGACGCTCAAGCGCGCTTGGAAGGATGCGAGGAACGAGGAGATCGCCGCCTCGATCATCGGCTACGTCCGGCAGGCAGCGCTGGGAGATCCGCTTCGATCCTACGAAGAGCGCGTCGCCAGCGCGATGAAGCGGATCATGGCGCGCCAGCCCTGGACGGACCCACAGCGCGGGTGGTTGAAGCGCATTGGCGAACAGATCGTACGGGAAGTCGTCGTCGATCGGGAGGCGCTCGATCGCGAGCCGTTCCGGGCAGACGGTGGCTTCGCCCGACTGAACAAAATTTTCAGCGGCGGCGTGGAGACGCTCCTCGCCGACGTGAACGAGGAACTCTGGAAGCAGGCAGGCTGATGGAAGCGGTCACACCCACCACGCGCGACATCGTCGCTAAGCTCTGGTCGCTCTGCCACGTGCTGCGCGACGACGGCGTCGGTTACAACGAGTACGTCACCGAGATCACCTACCTGCTGTTCCTGAAGATGCTGGCGGAGACCGGCGGCGAGGGGCGGCTGCCTGCACAGTATCGTTGGGAAAGACTCGCCCGGCGCGAGGGTCTCGACCAACTCGACCACTACAAGCGCCTGCTGCTCGACCTCGGCAACCCGAAGGTCGAGACCGATCACCTCGTGCTCTCGATCTTCACGGACGCGCAGACCCGCCTGACCCGGCCGACGAACCTAAAAGCCCTCACGACCGCGATCGACAAGCTCGACTGGTTCTCTGCCCGCGAGGAGGGTCTCGGAACCCTCTACGAGGGTCTGCTGGAGAAGAACGCAGCGGAGAAAAAGTCGGGCGCGGGACAGTATTTTACCCCCCGCCCGCTCATCGACTGCATCGTGCGGCTGATGCAGCCACAGCCGGGCGAGGTGATCCAGGACCCGGCCGCAGGTACGGCGGGCTTCCTCGTGGCCGCCGATCACTTCATCAAGGAGAAGACCGACAACCTCTACAAGCTGCCGGAGTCGCAGGCGTTCTTCCAACGCAACGGCGCCTACCACGGCGCTGAACTCGTGCACGACACGCACCGGCTCTGCCTGATGAACCTGATGCTACACGGCATCGAGGGGGGCGTCGAGCACGTAGACACGCTCTCGCCGGACGGTGAGGCGTTGGGCAAGGCCGACTTGGTCCTGACTAATCCGCCCTTCGGGACGAAGAAGGGTGGCGGGCGACCGACGCGGAACGACTTCTCAGTAACCGCGGAGACCTCGAACAAGCAGTTGGCCTTCGTCGAGCACATCGTGCGAGCGCTGAAGCCCGGCGGAAGGGCTGCGGTGGTGGTGCCCGACAATGTGCTGTTCGAAGACAACACGGGCCGCCGCCTGCGCACGTGGCTAATGGATCTATGCGACTTACACACGATCCTACGGCTGCCGACCGGCATCTTCTACGCGATCGGCGTGAAGACGAACGTGCTGTTCTTCCGGCGGGGGAAAACCGACAAGGGGAACACAAAGGCCGTCTGGGTTTACGACCTACGCGCGGACATGCCTGCCTTCGGTAAGACTCGTCCTTTGACCGTCGCGGAGTTTGCGGACTTCGAGACCACCTACGGCGCCGATCCGAATGGTGGGGCCGAGCGGCAGGATCAAGGCGAGACCGGACGGTTCCGGCGCTTCACGCGGGATCAAGTGGCGGAGCGCAACGACAACCTCGACATCGCATGGCTGCGTGACACAGAGGCCGACGCCGAGGAGGGACTGACAGAGCCGGAGGATATCGCGGCGGCGATTATTGGACATCTGCGGGCGGCACTGGCTGATATCGAAGCGCTGTCGGATGAACTTGACGGTGAAGACGGAGAGCTGGTTGTAACTTTGCCGGAAGCGGCCGAATGAGCACCTTGCCAGAAAAGTGGTCGCTCGCTGCGATTGGCGACGTTGCAAATATTGAGACTGGAAGCACGCCTCCGAAGCAAAAAGCTAGTCTCTACGGCAGTGGCTATCCATTCTTCAAGCCGGGAGATCTCGGGAACACCGACCTAATTTTTTCTTCTGAGGAAAGTGTTACCGAAGAGGGTGCTCGGACCGGTCGCCTGATCCCTGCGAATAGTGTTCTAATTTCATGCATCGGGAATCTTGGTAAATCCGCCCTCACGGGCAGGGATTCTATTTGCAATCAGCAAATAAACGCTGTTCTCCCCACGGAAGCGGCATTGCCAAGATACTTGCTTCATTGGAGCCGCACTATCCGCGGTTGGATGGAGGAGAACTCCTCGGCAACGACAATCCGTATCATTAACAAAGGGCGTTTTTCCGCAGCGCCCCTCCCTCTTGCTCCTCTCGCAGAACAGCGCCGGATCGTTTCCAGGATCGACAGCCTCTCGGCGAAGTCGAAGCGCGCGCGTGATCATCTCGATCATGTCCCGCGTCTCGTCGCAGCCTACCGTCAGGCAGTGCTTGTTGCTGCGCTCACTGGGCGGCTAACGGCAGAATGGCGCCGGAACGTCGGATGCCCTCAGTCCGCGACCGAACTTATAGCGGCAACGGATGAACCAGCGAAATCCCGTGGGGGCCGGGAGGCCACTGACGCGATAAAACCAGGGCAAGCTGCACTTTCAATTAATAAACCGAATCTACTTGCGCCCGAAAACTGGTCGTGGGTGCGCCTCTCCCGGATCTCGCGTCAGGAAACAGGCCATACACCTAGCCGCTCAAAGCCGGAATATTGGGACGGCGGCGTGCCTTGGATCGGAATTCGCGACGCCGGAGCACATCATGGGCGGCTGATACATCAAACAATTCAGACCATCAGCGATCTAGGTCTCCAAAATTCGTCGGCAAGACTCTTACCCGCGGGAACTGTATGCTTATCGCGGACAGCATCCGTAGGGTACGTCACCATCATGGGGGCCACGATGGCTACAAGCCAGGATTTCGCGACCTGGAGTTGCTCTGAAGCCCTAGATCCCAAGTACTTGATGTATGCCTTGATGGCAGAAGGCGAGCGAATTCGAGATTTCGGCGAAGGATCAACGCATACAACGATCTATTTTCCTGAGATCAGGGCTTTACATATCTGTCTTGCACCGAAGCTAGAACAAGCAGAAATCGTGCGGCGCGTGGAGGCGGCTTTCTCCTGGATCGGCAGCCTTGCTGCTGAAGCGACCAGCGCCCGCAAGCTCATGGACCACCTCGATCAGGCCGTCCTCTCGAAGGCGTTCCGCGGCGAGCTAGTACCGCAAGATCCGAATGATGAACCCGCGAGCGTACTGCTGGAGCGGATCAAGACCACGAAGGCGATATCGCTCCAACCTCGAAGAGGACGCGGTCGCCCACGCCTCGCAACAAGGGCCTGACAGCGGTCGGGCATCTATGAAGAGTACACTCAGTTCGCATGCGATGGATGGTCTCGAAGTCACCTATCGCGACGAGATGGCCGACCGGGACCAAATTGAGGTTCACTGATCGGCCACACACTTCGTTACCAACCGCGCGCCTTGAGCCAGCGGCAAAGCACGGGCGCATCGGCAGGATTTTCAAACTCGAAGATCACCGCATCGAGGACCGCGAAGCCTTTGCGCTCTCGGATACAACGGCGCCAGCGGCCGGTTGCATATGTCTCGCACCACTGACAGGTAATGTCGTGTCGGTAATGCTGCGACGGAGAATTCAAGTTCAAGATCATCTCGACGGTGCCCGCGATCACGAAGGTATTGCGCGCCAGCATCGCCTGGAATTCTGGATCGGCTCGTAGCCGGGCGATCATGCGCCGGATGCTCTCGATGTTTCGAATAGCCATCACGAGCACCGCGCATCGATCGAACGACGTGACAGTAGATCGGCGACGTGAAGATCGCGAAGGATTTCAGCATCATACGCCTGCACTCGGTCGCGAAGTTCTCCGGTCAGAAGTGTACCAGCCTCGGTCAGCCGCATGCGGATCCGCTGAATTGTCCGCGGCGAAACCCTCGCCATCGCCCCATCACGCCGTGTATAATCATGGAGATATCCGGGACCGCGGTCGCACCAGGATCGCGAGAATTGTTCGTGAGACGAAACTAAGCCAAGCATCTTCATATCATCGAATAAACGTAAAAGTTGAAAACCGTACATGGAAATTTCCTTGGGTAGGATCTCGGTTAGATCCCTCCATGTACTTATGCTGGAAGCGACAGAGAGCTGCCTACACAGATTAAGAGCGCAGCAGACAACACCTTTCGCGATCTGAGCGACGTTATCGAGGACCGTTCCTGCGGATCTTCGATCGAGTCTCAGAGGGAGAGCCGTTTCCGAACGACCGCGTCTTGCGAACTTCAACTTGAACGGGCTTGGTCTCACCGGATCGGGTTGCCCGCACGATGACCGTCCCCGGCTTGATGGCCTTCTCCATCCCGAATACACGGCCGCGCTCCGGGTCGCTGTTGGAAGGCCGCTGACGGCGGCTCTCGTTCTTCCGGACGAACTGCTTGGCCTCACGGTTGAGACGCACCCGGTTGCGATCCTCCTCGGAGGTTGGGTGCAGCCCCAGTTCCATGGCCCGTAGCATCACGATCCAGGCGAAGTAGTCCTTGATGACGTACTGAGGCTCGTCCTCCTCGTCGTCGGCATCGAGTTCCCGAAGCCAAAACGGGATCGAGGTGTCTTCGTCCTTATCGTCCCGTTCGAGGATCGCCCGAGGAAGCGCGATACCGCCTGCGCGCTCGGATGAGGTCGCGTCAAACCCGAACTGCTCGGCGAGTTCGACGACATCGTCGTAGGTGTAGGCCCTAAGTGTCGCCATCTCCGTAGGCGGAACAGGGACGTTTAGGTCATCTCGGGTGAAGCCGAGGATCTTGTAGAAGAGTTCATCGCGGCTCTGTTCGATTTCGCACGGCGGGAAGCCTGTCGCTTCCATCTGCCTGATCAACTCCGTCTGCTCATCAAGGCGCCTGAGTGGTACGCTGTGCTGCATCTACGATCACCATCGCTATTTCGCTCAGGGCGAGGTGGTGATCGAGCCCGTATTGTGAAAGGTACATTTCAAGACATTAACGAGGATCTCCACAAGAACGGTTCCCGTGATACCCCGATGACACGGGCACGATCTCTAAAGGCCGATCTCGGCGGTGAGGTTCTGCTCGAACAACTGACCCTCGCGGACGTACCGTCGTAGAACGGTGAGCGAGGTGTGGCGGGTCTGGCGGGCGATGGCGAGTTCGCCAATCCCGGCGCGGGCGGCCGAGGTGGCGAAGCCCGCGCGCATGGAGTGACCGGCATAGGCCGCGGCGTCGAACCCGGCGGCGGCGGCGCGGCGCTGGACGATCAGGGCGACGGCGTTGCCCGAGAGCCGCCCGCCGACGCGGCCGTGACGATCGACCCCCCGGAACGCTGCTCCTTCCGCAATCCCGGCCGCGGCGAGCCACGTCGCGAAGGCGGCGGCCGGACAGGTCGCTGTCCCGGTGCGCCCGACTGCGAGCACCACACCTGCACCGTCCTGGTCAGTCTTGCTGCGTCGGATCGTGATCCGCAGGCCCTCAGGCAGGACGGCGATGTCGGCCACGTCGAGGGCGACGAGTTCAGAACGCCGGAGCGCAGCGGCCGTACCGACTAGGAGGAGGGCGCGGTCGCGCCGGTCGCCGAGGGTGTCGCCGAGCCCGGTGAGCACCTGCCGCAGGCGTGGGACGGTTAGGGCCTCGGCGTGGCGTTGAGCGCTGCCGCGCTCACGTCGGAGACCCGCCATCACGTCGGCGATGGCCGGGTGGCGAGGGTCGAGGCCGTGTCCGGCGAGCCGGTGGGCGGCGGCGATGGAGGAGAGCCGCCTCGACAGGGTGGCGACCGACAGGGCGTCGGCATGTGCGGCGATATAGAGCCCGACCGCCGCAGGCGCGGCCGGAAGCGGGTCGAGGCCCTCGCGCGCGCACCACTCCGAGAAGTGCGCCCAGTCGCTGCGGTAGGCGCGGACGGTGTTGGCGG
>NZ_VRVD01000200.1:0-7765 GCF_008040015.1 Methylobacterium sp. WL18
CCCGGTAGCCGTCCGCGAGGGCGCGCCGGCGGGCGATCAGGCCGGGCAGCCGGGTGAGCTGCGCACGGCCGATGGCCGCCTGCACGTCCGTCATCCGGTAATTGAAGCCCGCGACCGTGTACGCCTCGGCCACCACCCGGGCGCTGCCGTGGCGCGCCACGTCGGACACGCTCATCCCGTGCTGGCGCCACAGCCTGAACTTGCGGTCCCAGTCGGGATTGGCCGTCGTGATCATGCCACCGTCGCCGGTGGTCAGGACCTTGCGCGGGTGGAACGAGAAGCAGGCGACGTCGCCTGCGGGTCCGCCGATCGGCCGCCAGACGTCGCCGTGGAGCCGCTCGGAGCCGATCGCGCAGGCCGCGTCCTCGATCACCGGGATGCCGGACCGGCGCCCGAGCGCCACGATGGCCTCGAGGTCGCAGGGCATGCCCATCTGGTGGACGCAGACGATCGCCCTGGTCCGCTCGGTCACCGCCGCGGCGGCGGCCTCCGGGGCCATGTTGAAGGTCGCCGGGTCGATGTCCACGAAGATCGGCGTCGCCCCGCACTGGGCGATGGCGTTGGCGGTGGCGATGAAGCTGTGGCTCACCGTCACCACCTCGTCGCCGGGTCCGACCCCGGCGGCGAGAAGCGCGAGATGCAGCGCGGTGGTGCAGTTCGAGACCGCGCAGGCATGGGGCGCGCCGACGATCGCGGCGAACTCCGCCTCGAAGGCCGCGACCTGCGGCCCCTGGGTCAGCCAGCCGGAGCGGACGACGGCGGCGGCGGCCTCCGCTTCCGGCTCGCCGACATCGGGTTTCGCGATCGGGATCATGCCAGCGCCCGCCTCAGGTGATCCGAACCGGCCTCGTCGCTCCACCAGGACACCAGGTCGGCCAGCCCCTCGGCCGCCCCGATCTCGGCCTCGAAGCCGATCAGATCCCGGGCGAGGCTGGTGTCGCACAGGCGCCGGGGCACCGGGTTCACGGCGCGCTCGGCCTCGTGGATCAGCGGGGTGCCGTCACGGCCCATGATCCGGGTGAGATGGCCGGCGAGATCGACCAGGGAGGTCTCCACGCCGGTGCCGACGTTCAGCACCACGTCGGTGGCCGGTGCGGTCGCCGACAGGATGTTGGCCCGGGCGATGTCGCGGACATGGACGAGGTCCATGGTCTGCAGGCCGTCGCCGAACACGATCGGGGACTGGCCCTCGGCCAGGCGCTGCATCCAGCGCACCATCACCTCGGTGTAGCGGCCGGTCAGGTCCATGCGCGGCCCGTAGGCGTTGAAGTAGCGGAGCGCCACGTAATCCAGGCCGTACATGTCGTTGAACGAGCGCAGCAGGCCCTCGCCGAACGACTTGGCCGCCCCGTAGAGGGTGCGGTTGTCGTAAGGGTGGTGCTTCTCCGTGGTCGGGAAGTTCTCGGCCATGCCGTAGACCGACGCGGACGAGGCCATCACCACCTTGGCGACGCCGGCCTCGACGCAGCGCTCCAGCAGGTCGAAGGTCGCGGTCGCCATCACCTCGAAGGCCTGGCGCGGCTCGGCGGCGCATTGGGTGATCCGCAGGGCCGCCTGGTGGAACACCACGTCGGTGCCCTTGACCAGGCCGTCCATCAGGGCCCGGTCGCGGATGTCGCCCTGCACCAGCCGGACACGGCCCGAGCCGAGGGCGTCCTTCAGGTTCTCGGGCCGCCCGCGGACCATGTTGTCGACGGCCACGATCTCGTCGCAGCCGGCCTCGACCAGCAGGTCGATGATGTGGGATCCGATGAAGCCGGATCCGCCGGTGACGAGGATCCGGGTCCCGCGCAGGTCGCCGGCGAAGCGGCTTCCCTTGCTGACATCACGCAGCTTTTGCATCGGCGACCTCGCAGTAGCTCGAGACGGCCCGGCAGACGCTGTCGATCTGGCTGGACGTCAGTTCCGGGAACATCGGCAGGGACAGGGTCCGGGCGGCCAGGCGCTCGGTGACCGGCAGGCGGCCGGTCCCATCGTCCAGATGGCGGTAGGCGGGCTGCCTGTGGACCGGGACGGGGTAGTGGATCCCGGTACTGATCCCGGCCTCGGTCAGGTGCTGGCGCAGGCCCTCGCGGTCGGGGGTGCTGACCGCGTAGACGTGGAAGGCGTGGTCGCGTCCGGCCGCGCCGGGCAGATCGAGCCCGAGACCCGCGAGCCGCGCCCCGTACTCGGCCGCCACCGCCTGACGGGCCCGGGTCCAGCCCTCCAGGTAGGGAAGCTTGGTACCCAGGACCGCGCCCTGGACCCCGTCCATGCGCAGGTTGAAGCCGTGCCGGACGTGGTTGTACTTGCCCTGCTGGCCCCAGTCGCGCAGGCACCGCGCCGCCTCGGCGAGGTCGTCCCGGTCGGTGACGATGGCACCGCCCTCGCCGTACGCGCCCAGGTTCTTGCCGGGATAGAAGCTGAAGCAGCCGATATCCCCGATCGTGCCGGCCTTCCGGCCGCCGCGCTCCGCGAGATGCGCCTGCGCGGCGTCCTCCACCAGGGCGAGGCCGTGGCGCCGGGCGATGGCCCCGAGTGCGTCCAGATCGGCCATGCGGCCGTGGAGGTGCACCGGCAGGATCGCCTTGGTGCGGGGCGTGATCGCCGCCTCGACCAGGGCCGGATCCATGGTCCAGTTCACCGGGTCGATGTCGACGAGGACCGGCGTCGCGCCGGCATAGAGCACCGCCGCGACGGTGGCCACGAAGGTGGCCGAGACCGTGATCACCTCGTCGCCCGGGCCGATATCCAGGGCCAGCAGCGCGAGATGGAGCGCCGCGGTGCCGCTGCTGACGGCCACCGCGTGCTTGGCGCCGCAGGCCTCGGCGAAGGCCGCCTCGAACGCGGTGACCGCCGGTCCGAGGACGAAGTCGCCGCTGCGCAGGACGTTGAGGACGGCGGTCTCGACGTCGCCGCCGATGGCCGCGTATTGCGCCTTGAGGTCGAGAAACGGGATCACGAGGCCCTCGCAAGTGGCATGAGGTCGATGGGGTGGCCGTTCTGGCGCAGGGAGCGCATCGCGGCCTCGAGGAGTTCGACCACGCGCAAGCCGCTGTGGCCGTCGGTCTTCGGCGCCTTGCCGGTCTCGATGCAGTCGACGAAGTGCTCGATCTCGACGACGAGCGCCTCGCGGAAGGAGAGGTGCGGCGACCACATGTCCCCGGTCCGGTAGGAGACCATCAGTTCGGTGATGTCCCCGGAGCCGTCGCCGACGGTGACGCCGCGGTCGTAGACCTTGACCTTCTCGATCGGGTCCAAGTCGTTGTAGACGATCATCTTCTTGCTGCCGCCGATCAGCGTCTGCCGGACCTTCACGGGGGCCAGCCAGTTGACGTTGATCTGCGCGACGACGCCGCGCGGGTAGAAGATCGTCAGGTGGGCCATGTTCTCGGGGCGGCCGCTGAAATGGCCGGTGCCGCTCGCCGAGATCGCCACCGGGGCGAGGTCCAGGACATGGTCGAGGATCGCGAGATCATGGACCGCGAGATCCCAGATCACGTTCACGTCGCGCTGGAACAGGCCGAGGTTCACCCGGGTCGAGTCGTAGTAGAAGACCTCGCCGAGCGCGCCGTCCTTGATCAGATCGTTGATCTTCTCGACCGCGCCCGTGTAGACGAAGGTGTGATCGACCATCAGGGTCAGGTTGCGCTTGGCCGCCTCCTCGATCAGCAGCCGCGCCTCGAAGGCCGAGGACGTGATCGGCTTCTCGATGAAGACATGCTTGCCGGCCCGGAGCGCGTTGATGGCGATCTCGAAATGCGAGCTCACCGGCGTCGCCACCATGACGGCGTCGATCTCGGGATCCGCGATGAGGTCGCGCCAATCCTGGTGGAGTTCGGCCGCGGGATGGCGCTTGCCCGCCCGGGCGAGCGCAGCGGGCGACTGGTCGGCGATGGCGGCGAGCCGGCACTGCTCGGTCTCCGAGGTGCAGCGGGCCAGGTTCGGCCCCCAGTAGCCGTAGCCGACGATTCCGATGGCGATCATGTGCGTGTGTCCCCTCAAGCGATCTGCAGAGGCTCGGCCGCCGCCGGCCGGGACGGCCGTTGGGACCGGGCGCGCTTCTGGCGCGTGTCGCCGATGACCCGGGCGGGGCATCCGGCGACGATGGCGTAGGGCGGGACGTCGCGGGTCACGACCGCGCCTGCGCCGACCAGGGCGCCCTCCCCGATGGTGATGCCGGCCACGATGGTGGCGTTGGAGCCGATCGAGGCGCGATCCCCGACCAGGGTCTCGACGAGTTCCCAGTCGCCGTCGCGCTTCAGGCTGCCGTCGTCGTTCGTGGCTTCCGGATAGCGCTCGTTGGTGAAGACCACCCCGTGCCCGACGAAGACTTCCGCGCCGATCGACACGCCTTCGCAGATGAAGGTGTGCGAGGAGATCTTGCAGCGGGGGCCGATGGTGCTGTTGCGCTGGATCTCGACGAAGGGTCCGATGCGCGACCCGGTCTTTATTTCACATCCATAAATATTAACGAGATCTGGGTAAAAGATACCCACGTCTCGCTCAATATCCGCATCGGTAATCGGCATCCCCGCAGCTCCTTTTGCCGAACTTCTGTGCGGCAAAACTGCGCGGACCTGCGGACGATCGGGAACCCAGGCTTTCGATACCGGTCCTCCCCCGAAAGGCGCACCGCGCTTCCCCGGGGCGGCGCGGCCCCCGGGGGCCTACCTCGAAAGGCGCAAGGCGCCGCGCCGAAGCGGAACGCCGGCCTCCTTTTGGACGAGTCCCGGCGAACTGCGCCGCTGCGCATCATGCAGGCTGAGCTGTGCCCGAGCATGAAGGGACGACGCGTTGAACACCTGGTCCCATCCGGCCTGTCCCGAGGTCTTCGCAGGTAAGCCCGTCCGCAGCGGCGCGTCGCTGCGAAGAGTCTTCGCAGCGAGCGCCGCGATCCTGCTGACGCTGGCCGCGCAGCCGGCCTTCGCCGAATACCGGATCGCGGCGGGCGATTCCCTCGAGGTGACGGCGCTCAGCATTCCCGGGTTCAAGCAGGAGGCCACGGTCGGGATCGACGGCACCGTCATGGTGCCGCTTCTCGGCGAGGTGCCGGCGGTCGGGCTGACGGTCTCGGAGTTCCGCAAGACCCTGCAGAAGGCGCTGCCGGCCAAGGCGGTGCGGCAGCGCAACGCGGAGGGCAAGGAATCGATCGCCGTGATCGAGCCCGACGAGATCGGGGTGCGGATCGCGAAGTACCAGCCGGTCTACCTGAGCGGCGACGTGACCAAGCAGGGCGAGCACCCGTTCCATCCGGGCATGACCGTCCGGCAGGCGGTGGCGCTGGCGGGCGGCTACAACCTGCTGCGCTTCCGGATGGAGAACCCGGTCGTCGAGAGCGCCAACCTGCGCGCCGAGTACGACAGCGTCTGGGCGAGCATCGCCCGCGAGAGCGCCAACGTCTGGCGGCTCAAGGCGGTCATCGCGGCGGCACGGGCCGACAAGGCGGCGCCGGCCGGGGCGGACCCGAACGTCCCGCCGGTCCGGGCGAGCGTCGCGCAGAAGCTCGCCGAGCAGCAGCTGCGCGTGCAGATGTCCGACGTCGCCAAGGAGAAGGAGCACCTGCAGCGCGCGCTGACCCGCTCCCAGAACCAGCTCGTCAGCCTGACCGAGCAGCAGGCCAAGGAGAAGGAGGGCGTCACCGCCGACGCCGACGACTACGACGCGGTGCGGGCGCTGTTCCAGCGCGGCGCCGTCGTGACGACGCGGCTGACGGATGCCCGCCGGGCGGTGCTGCTGTCCTCGACCCGGGCGCTCCAGACCACCGTCCAGGTGGCGCAGCTGGAGCGCGACAAGGGCGAGCTGACCCGCAAGCTCGAACGGGTCGACGACCAGCAGGCCCTGGACGCCATGGAGAAACTGCAGGTCTCGGAAGACAACCTGACCGCGCTCCGCTCGCGCCTGAACAGCATCAACGACAAGCTGGTCTATACCGGCGCCCTGCGCAGCCAGCTCCTGTCCGGCAGCCGCGCCCGGGCGTCGATCGCCGTCTTCCGCCCCAACAGCACCACCCCGAGCGCGGTCGACGCCGCCGAGGACATGGAGCTCCAGCCGGGCGACGTCGTGGAGGTGGTGCTCAAGCCGGACCCCGCCATGCGGGGGATCGGCGACGGCGCCGGCCAGAACTGACGCCACCGGATGCCCATCGCGCCGGACGGCGACCGCCGGCCTTCGGGAAAAAATATTCCAGAACAAGCGCTTAGCGCGTCGTTCAGGATCCGGGATCCGAGACGATGCGCAAACCCCGCCCCGGTGAGGGACACGCCATGAACAGACACTCGACCAGCGCGGCCTTCCTGCGGGCCGACCCCGTGGGCACCGGCGCCGGCAGGCCGTGGCGGGACGCGCCACGGACGCCCGATCCCGATTCCCAGGTCGCGATCCTGACGATCATGCGGCGGAACTGGCGGTCGATCCTGGCGCTTAGCGGCGTCGGGCTGATCGCCGCGATCATCTACGTCGCCACCGCACCGTCGATCTACACCGCCAGGGCGCGGGTCTACATCGAGAGCCGGTCGAGCCCGGTCACGGCCCGCGACACGCCCGGCGCCGCGACCCCCCTGGAGATCCCCGAGGTCGAGAGCCAGGTCGAGTACATCCGCTCCGAGAAGATCGCCCTGGCCGCGGTGCACCGGCTCGGCCTGGCGCCGACGCAGGACCTGTCGGTGCCGCCGCACCCGCTGGTGGCGCGGGTCCGGGAGGGCGTCGGCGCGGTCAAGCTGTTCGTCGCCGGCCTGATCGGCCTCTCCCCCGCTCCCAAGCCGGGCGTCGCGGTGGGCCCGGACGAGCGCCAGGCCGCGACCGTGCGGGAGAACCTGGAAGCCGCCCGCATCGGCGCGGCCTACGTCATCGAGGTCGGCTACAGCCTCGACAACCCCACGACCGCGGCCGCCGTCGCCAACGCGGTGGCGGACGCCTACGTGGCCACGCAGTTGGAGAACCGGTCGCAGATCTGGAAGGTCGCCGGCGAGTGGATCCTGCCGCGGCTGAAGGAGATGCAGCAGCGCGCCAGCGCGGCCTCCCGCGAGGCCCAGACCTACAAGGCCGAGCACGCCATCATCGATCTCGGCAAGCGCGGCCTCGTGGGCGAGCAGCAGCTGGAGGAACTCAACACCGCGGTCGCCTCCGCCCGGTCCAGGACCGTGGACGCCCGCTCGACCCGCGACCAGATCCGCGCGCTGCTGGCCTCCGATATCGCCGATCCCGGCATCACCGAGGCCTTCAAGGACACGGTGATCATCCAGCTGCGCAAGCAGTATGTCGACCTGGTGCAGCGCGCCGACGACCTGAAGCGCCGCCTCGGCCCCGACCACGACGCGGTCACGGCGATCCAGAAGGACGTGCTGGCGGCCAAGCAATCCCTGCGGGCCGAACTGGAGCGCCTCGCCGCCTCCCTGGACCGGGACTACGAGGTCGCCAAGGCCCGCGAGGACAGCATGTCGGCGTCCTTCGACGCGCTGATCTCGAAGACGCTGGTGACCAGCGAGGCGCGGGTGAAGGCGAAGGAGCTCGACCGGGCGGCCGAGACCTACGACCAGATCTACACGAACCTGCTCAGCCGCTACATCGACGCGGTCAACCAGCAATCCTACCCGCAGCCCTCCGCGCACGTGATCACCCCGGCCACCGTCCCGGAGCGCCCGAGCGCGCCGCGCGGCGGCCTGATCGTGATGCTCGGCATGCTGGTCGGGGCCGGCCTCGGCGTCAGCGCCGCCTTCGCGCGGCACTGGTTCGACCGGACCCTGCGGTCGCCCGGGCAGATCACCGGCCAGGGCCTGTCCTGCCT
>NZ_VRVD01000201.1:0-7748 GCF_008040015.1 Methylobacterium sp. WL18
GCCGCGAGCCCGTCCGGGGCTGCCGCGGCGCGGCTTGAGGCTTTGAAGAGCGACCCTGCCTACCGTGCCGACCCGGCCTTCCGGGTCGCCCTCGATGCGGGTCTGGCCCAGGTCCGGCGCGCGGTCGCGATCGGCGACGGTCTCGCAATCGTCTACAACGGGCTGAGCTTCGCAAGCATCCTGTTCATGGCGGCGGCCGGGCTCGCCATCATCTTCGGGCTCATGGGCGTGATCAATCTCGCCCAGGGCGAGTTCATCATGCTCGGTGCCTACACCACTTATGGCGTTCAGGAGGCCTTCCGCCGGTTTGTCCCGGGACTGCTTGACCTCTACCTCGTGGCGGCGATCCCGATGGCTTTCCTGGCGGTCGCCCTGGTGGGCATCGGCGTCGAGGCGCTGGTCCTACGCCACCTCTACCGGCGACCGCTGATGAGCCTGCTCGCAACCTGGGCGGTGAGCCTGTTTCTGGTCAACCTCGTGCGCGTCACCGTCGGCACGCAGAACCTTCAGTTTTCGATGCCCGCCTACGTCAGCGGTGGCGTGCCGGTCTACGCCGACTTCGTCATGACCTGGAACCGGCTCTTCGCGATCGGCTTTGCGGGGGCCACCCTCTTTCTGACGCTGCTGATCCTGCGCCGCACGCCGCTCGGGCTCGACATCCGCGCCGTGACACAGAACCGCGACATGGCCGCCTGCCTCGGCCTGCCGACCCGCCGGATCGACCGCCTTGCCTTCGGCCTCGGCTCGGGCCTGGCTGGGCTCGCCGGAGTGGCACTCTGCCCGATCTACAGCGTCAATCCCGGTATGGGTTCGGGCTTCATCGTCGACAGCTTCATGGTCGTGGTGCTGGGCGGCGTCGGAAGCCTCATCGGGACCCTCGTGGCGGCAGTCGCGGTCGGCGGCGCCAACGTGCTGATCGAACCGATTTCCGGTGCGGTCGCCGCCAAGGTGATCGTGCTCGTCGGCATCATCCTGTTCCTGCAGCGACGGCCCGAGGGCCTGTTCGCCGTCCGGCGGCGGCGATGAGCGGCGCGATGCAGACCATCCGGGCGCGCCCCGCCGGACCGGCGCCGCGCGCCGTACGCGATCCCCTGGTGGCCGGGCTTGTGGTCCTCTGCCTCGTGGCCGCCGCAGCGCTCCTCGCAGCGCCCCCCACCCCGTATCTCGTCAACGCTCTGGGCCAACTCGCCGCCTTCGCGATCCTCGCCGTGTCCCTCGACCTGGTCTGGGGCTATCTCGGCATCCTGAGCCTTGGGCATGGGTTGTTCTTCGCCATCGGCGGCTACGTCTGCGCCATGCACCTGCTGGCCCACGGCGCATCCGTGACCGGCGTCCTGCCGGACTTCGTGCAGTTCATGGGCTGGAAGACCCTGCCGACCTATTGGGCGGGCCTCGACCTCGCCGCCTACGCGTTCGTCCTCGCCCTTGCGCTCGCCGGCCTCGTCGCCTTCGTATTCGGGCTTGCCTCGTTCCGCTCGCGGGTCAACGGCGTCTACTTCTCGATCATCAGCCAAGCTCTCGTCTACGTCGCGATGCTGTTGATGTACCGCAACGATACCGGGCTCGGCGGCAACAACGGCATGACCGGGTTCCCGCTGCTGTTCGGCTGGCCGATGGGCTCGCCGCGCGTGGGCACCGGGCTGGCCGTCGCCGCCCTCCTGACGCTGGCGGCGGTGCTCGCCGGAACGCGGCTTCTCGTCGGCGGCGCCGTCGGGCGGCGAATGCTCGCCTGCCGAGACGACGAGATCCGCCTGCGCACCCTCGGTTACAGCACCACGCGGCTGAAGCTCGGGATCTGGTGCCTCTCAGCCATGATCGCCGCGCTCGCGGGCATCCTGTACGTGCCGCAGGTCGGCATCATCAACCCGCGCGTTCTGGCCCCCGACCTTTCCATCGAGATCGCCGTCTGGGTGGCGATTGGCGGGCTGGGGCGGCTCGGCGGGGCGGTGATCGGCGCCGTTCTCGTCAACGGCCTGAAGTTCTGGCTCAGCGCAGCGATGCCGGAAGCGTGGCCCTTCATCCTGTCCGGGCTGGTCCTCCTCGTGGTGTTGGTCCTGCCGAACGGCCTCCTCGACCTGGCGGCCCTGCGACCGCGCCCGATTTGGTTGCGGAGGGGGCGATGAGCGCACTCGTGGTCGACGCCCTGACCGTCGCCTTCGGCCGCTTCACGGCGCTCGACGCCGTCTCGCTCGCGGTCGATCAGGGCGAGGTGCGGGCTGTGATCGGCCCGAACGGCGCTGGCAAAACCACGTTGCTCGATGTGATTTCCGGGATCACCAAACCGGTTTCCGGCCGGGTGATGCTGGGCGATTCTATCGACCTCACGAAGTGCTCGGAGGCCGAGATCGCCCGGGCCGGCGTGCGGCGGAAGTTCCAGAAGCCCAGCGTCTTCCCGGCACTCACCGTACGCGAGAACATCGAGATGGGCTGCGGACCCGCCTTGAAGGCGCGCGCCCGCGTCGCCCGCGTGGCCGCCGTTCTCGACGAGATCGGCCTTGCCCCACGGGCCGCCGTGCAGGCCGGCGCCCTCGCGCATGGCGAGAAGCAGTGGTTGGAAATCGGCATGGTGCTCGCCGCCGAGCCCGCGCTCCTCCTCCTCGACGAGCCCGTGGCCGGCCTCTCCGACGCCGAGACGGCCCAGACCGCCGCGCTGATCCGGGACCTGCGCCGGCCGGACCGCGCGATCCTGGTGATCGAGCACGACATGGCCTTCGTCGAGGCCATCGCCGACCGGGTGACGGTGCTGCACGAGGGCCGCACGCTCTACGAGGGCAGCATGCAGGGTGCCCGCGGCGATGCCCGCGTGATCGAGGTCTTTCTCGGCCGATGACGCATGCACCCGCACGCCTCGCCGTCGAGGGGCTCAATCAGCATTACGGCAGCGCGCAGGTGCTGCGCGAGATCGGCTTCGCGGTCGAGCCGGGGCGCTGCCTTGCCGTTCTCGGCCGCAACGGCGCCGGCAAGACCACGCTTCTGCGCTGCCTCACCGGCCTGATCCCGGCGAGCCAAGGCCGGATCGCCCTCGACGGGACCGAACTGACGCGCCTGTCCTCGGACCGGCGCGCCCGGACAGGCCTCGCCTACGTGCCGCAGGGGCGCGAGATCTTCCCCGACCTGACCGTCGCCGAGAACCTGCGGGTCGCGGCCCGGGCCCACGGCCTCGGGCGGACCGACGCGGTGGACGAGGCGGTCACCCTGTTCCCGGCGCTTCGCGACCTCTGGCACCGTCCGGGGGGCAACCTATCGGGTGGCCAGCAACAACAGCTCGCCATTGCCCGAGCGCTCGCCACACGGCCCCGCGCCTTGCTGCTCGACGAGCCGACGGAAGGCATCCAGCCCTCGATCGTCGCCGCCATCGAGGCGGTGATCGCCGGGCTCAAAGGGCGGATCACCGTGCTGCTCGTGGAGCAGTATCTCGATTTCGCCCTTCGGGTCGGCGACGCCGTGGTGGTGTTGTCCCGGGGTAGCGTCGTCGTGCGCGGCGACCCCGCCACGCTGAACCACGAGATCCTTACCCGTCACATCGCCATCTGACGGACAACCCAGGAGACGCCGTGTCCGCCCATCACGAGATCCCCGCCACGCCCGAAACGATGGTGCTCGGCTACTTCGACGCCGCCTTGCCGCCCGTGCTGACGGTCGCCTCGGGCGACACCGTTACGCTGCACTCGCATCCGGCGGGTGGACGTGAGTCGCTCCACCCCGACCCGGCCCGCGTGCCGCCAGACCTGCTGCACGCCCTCGACACGCTGGAGCGCGGCCCCGGCCCGCACTTCGTCACCGGCCCGGTCCACGTGCAGGGCGCCGAGCCCGGAGACATGCTGCAGATCGACATCCTCGACCTGAAGTTCCGCCTCGACTGGGGCTTCGTGGCGATCCTGCCGCTGCTCGGCACCTTGCCGGACGAGTTCACCGACTACGAGACAGTCCACGCCGACATCGACACGGCGCGCGGTGTTTGCCGCCTGCCCTGGGGCACGGAACTGCCCCTCGACCCGTTCTTCGGCATCATGGGGACCGCCCCACCTGCCGCCTGGGGTCGGGTCGGGACGCCGGTGCCCCGCGCGTTCGGCGGCAACATGGATAACAAGGAGATGCGGGTCGGTACGAGCCTCTACCTCCCGGTGTTCAACCCCGGCGGCGGCTTCTACGCGGGCGACGGCCACGGCGTGCAGGGCGACGGCGAGGTCTGCATCACCGCCCTGGAGACGGGGCTGAGCGGCACCTTCCGGCTCACTGTGCGCAAGGACCTTCCGGGCGCGTGGCCCTTCGCCGAGACGCCCGCCGACCTGATGTCGATCGGCCTGCACGAGAGCCTCGACGAGGCCATGCGCCAAGCCGTGCGGGAGATGGTCCGCCTCGTCTGCGCGCGTACGCGCCTCACCCGCAACCAGGCCTATATGCTTTGCTCGCTCGCCGGGAACCTGCGGATCACCCAGACTGTCGACGGCAACAAGGGCGTGCACATGATGATGCCCAAATCGGCCCTCGAGTCGGCGCCGTCCGGATTGGTCTGAGGCTGGAAACACCGGACCGCGACACGCCGACCCTGACTACGGGATTCCGGCGTTCAGTTCGCGCTTCGAACGAAGGCAAACCGGCCGACACAGGCGTGGGCGCCGCGGTGGCGCGGGCCTTGATGCAGGGCCACGCGCTCCGTCGGGGTCGGTTGCGTCGGCTCCGCGCGGAACGGCTGCATGAGCAGGGCAGCGCGGAGTCGCTGCACCTCGGCCCGGAGGCCGGCATTCTCCCGCTCGACCTGATCGAGCCGGACCAGGCCCGCAGGCATCAGCCCGCCGAGCCGACGACGCCAGCGATAGAAGGTGCCGAGCGAGACATGGGCGCTCGCGCAGATGTCGGCGATGGGGATGCCCCGCGCGGCCTCGTCCAGCAGGAAAGCAATTTCCTGATCTGTATGCAGGGATCGACGCATGCAGAATCTCCGGATTCGGCAGCCATGAGTGCATCCAGCGAGCGCAGGAGGAGCAAGAAGCGGACCGGCTTTGACGCCTCGGTTCCGAAATTTTTACATGTGCCAGCATCAGCGAACCCGCGTGGCGGACACCGCCTCGCGCAGCCAGCGTTCAGCTCTGTGTTTTGCTTCGCACGGGACTGCGGACATTTTTTGTAAGCGCCTGGATTTGCGCTGCGGCTGCGGCATGTCCGGTTGTTGATTCCAGGCGCTCTACAGCAGCCGTTCTGCTTTCGGCCAGCATCTGCCGCTGCGGATCGCCCGGGTGAATGTCTCAGTTGGGTGGGGTTCCGCTGGTCCGCTTTGGGCCGGCAACACAGCGAAGCGGACGATAAGGTGGTCCTCATCGAAACCTCGGCGGACCCGAAAAGGTCTGCTTTCGATAGCCGCAGGGCACGCGGACCACAGTGCTCGCGGTCAAGTCAATCACCGCAAGGCGGTCACGACCTTGCGAGCGAGGTCCGTGAATGGCGAGACCAAACATCTAGCATGACAGACGCTCTGGCTCGGTCTGACCACATGTTCCGCGCTGGGGTGGATGTACCAATGGACCTACGCGTTGACCTTCAGGATCCGTCGCCCACGTCGTAGCGCCTCAAGGTCTGTGCGGCGGCATCGAAGGCCGCCCAGGTCTTTCGGGCGAGGCTTCCACCCACGCTGCAACGACGAACCCCGAGTTCGGCAAACATCCGGATGCCCTCGTCGTACTGGTGCACCACGACGTTGACCGGCTTCGGGGCAACGGCCGCGACAAGTTCCGCGACAGCACTGTGATCGAGGATAAGTGGCACGAAGAGGCAGTCGGCGCCGGCCTCCGCATAGGCGACGGCCCGAGCGATGCTGGCACTGACCGACAGGTCGGGGACACGGAAGTTCTCGTTTCGACCAATGAGCATCACCGTGGGATCGATGGCGTCGATGGCACTGCGTGCGGCAGCGATCCGTTCGACGGCTTGATCCGTCTCGTACATCGCGGTTCCGGACCAATCCTCGATCGACAGGGCGGCCACACCCGTGTCGACTGCCAAAGCGACGTTCTGCGCAACGACCTCCGGACGGTCGGCGAAGCCGTTCTCAAAATCTGCGTTGACCGGCAATTGGGTGCTGGCAACAAGCATCCTCAGGTGGTCGAGGATAGCCTCCAGGCCGAGTTCCCCATCCTGCTTGCCGGCGGCCCAGGCCGCACCCGCACTCGTCGAGGCGATGGCTTTGAAGCCGAGCTTGGCGAGCCGAACCGTGCCGCCGCAGTCCCAGGCATTGGGCAGGAGGAAGAAGCCGCTTTCGTGAAGACTGCGAAAAGCGGTCCGCTTCTCTGCCGTGGTAGCCATCGCTTGTTCTATCAGCATCAGGCCCGACAATCTTCCAGTCGACGCCGCTGCTGGCCAGCCTCGTCGAAGTTCGAGGTCGCGACCCCAGCGGTCAACGCGGCCGCGATCCTGGGCCATTCGGGGCTGATGATCGAGCACCAAGCCGTGTCCCGGTTCTCCCCGTCTCCACCATGAGGGGGCGAAAGATGCCTGCGAAGGTGAAACCGAACCGCGCCGCCGCGTCCGCGCGAGCGCCGGCCCCCAAAGGATGTGGCCGATCTCGATGACGCCGTGGATCGGATTGATTTGCATCAGGACTTGGCGCCCTTCGGCCCTTTGAGTTGCCTAATCGATGACACCCCAGCAGGACGAGATCCACCGCCAGGGCGGCCCGGTCTCAGGCCGCAGGATGCCAAAATTTCGGCCTGCGTCGTCGATCGATCATACTCAGGTTGAGCATAACGCAGACGCAGATTGCGCGTATGCCACGGCGAGGTCCGTCGAAGACCGCTGAGCGGCGTACAGCGCCGCACCGGCCCCGCACAGATCCGCCCGGGCGCGGAGGGCGGGTGCGGTTCCGACCTGGGAAAGGACGAAGTTTCTCGTGGTGGCAGAGGGGCGGGCGCGGGAGCTTCAGCGGCGAGCCGGCTCCGATCCGCCGGCGCAGGAGGTTTCCCCGATGCCGTACTTCGCTCCACGATCCGCGGTCGAGTTCCCCCGCAGCGCTGCGCTGTCGCCGCTCTTCCTCACGCTGCTCGCGCTCCTCGTCATGCTCGCCTCGGCGCACGCGTCGCCGGCGCCGACCCGGGGCGGCCTGACGCTGCGCGGGGCGGCCAGGAGTGCGCCGGCCGAGGCCGTTCACCTCGCGACCGACATCAGCGTCGATGTCAGCGGCCCGACTGCCCGGGCGGTCGTCACCCAGGCCTTCCGCAACATCAGTACGGACTGGGTCGAGGGCACCTACGTGTATCCCCTGCCGGAGGACGCGGCCGTGGATGGCATGAAGCTCGTCGTCGGCTCCCGCGTGATCGTCGCCGACATCCGCGAGCGGGCGGCGGCCAAGCGCGCCTACGAGGCCGCGAAGGCGGCCGGGCAGTCGGCAGCCCTGACCGCGCAGGAGCGGCCCAACATCTTCACCAACGCGGTCGCCAACATCGGCCCCGGCGAGACTGTGCTGGTCCAGATCACCTATCAGCAGACGATCCCCGTCTCCGGCGAGACGCGGATGCTGCGACTGCCCCTGGTGGTCGCGCCCCGCTACAACCCCACCCCCGCCTCGGTGGAAGCGGTCTCCCTCGACGGCGTGGCCCAGGCGGCCCGCGACCCGGTTCCGGATCGCCTCCGGATCAGTCCGCCGGTGCTCGACCCGTCGGTCTCCCGCCCGACCAACCCGGTCGCCGTCACGGTGCGCCTCAGGGCGGGCTTCGCCGTCGGCGCCGTCCGCAGCGCGACCCACGCGATCCGCGTGA
>NZ_VRVD01000202.1:0-7746 GCF_008040015.1 Methylobacterium sp. WL18
GGGCGGGCTTGGCCCCGTCGCGCGTGGTGTCGCCGGCCTCGCCGCCGCCGAGCACCGTGCCGCCGATCTCGGCGGGGCTGACATGGGCCAGGTCGGCGCGGCCGAGATACGACACGGCCAGCTCGCGGAACACGTAGTCGAGGAGCGAGGTCGCGTTCTTGATCGCGTCGTTGCCCTGCACGAAGCCGGCCGGCTCGAACCGGGTAAACGTGAACGCTTCCACATACTCCTCGAGCGGCACGCCGTACTGGAGGCCGAGCGAGATCGCGATGGCGAAGTTATTCATCAGGCTCCGGAAGGTCGCGCCCTCCTTGTGCATGTCGATGAAGATCTCGCCGAGGCGGCCGTCGTCGTACTCGCCGGTGCGCAGGTAGACCTTATGGCCGCCAACCACCGCCTTCTGCGTGTAGCCCTTGCGCCGGGCCGGCAGCTTCTCGCGGGACCGGATGTGCTCGACCCGCTCGATCACCCGCTCGACGATCTTCTCGGCTATCTGAGCGGCCTTGGCCGCGGCGGGCGCCTGGATCAGCGCCTCGAGGGCGTCGTCGGCCTCGTCGTCCTCATCGGCGATCAGCGCGGCGTTGAGCGGCTGCGACAGCTTCGAGCCGTCGCGGTAGAGGGCGTTCGCCTTCAGCGCCAGGGTCCAGGACAGGCGGTAGGCCGCCTTGCAATCCTCGACGGTGGCGTCGTTGGGCATGTTGATCGTCTTGGAGATCGCCCCGGAGATGAACGGCTGGGCCGCCGCCATCATGCGGATGTGGCTCTCCACCGACAGGTAGCGCTTGCCGATGCGGCCGCACGGATTGGCGCAATCGAACACCGGATAGTGCTCGCGCTTGAGGCCCGGAGCCCCTTCGAGCGTCATCGCCCCGCAGATATGGGTGTTGGCGACCTCGATGTCCTTCTTGGTGAAGCCGAGGAACGGCAGCAGTTCGAAGGTCGGGTCCGACAGCTTCTCCGCCGGGACCTTGAGGGTCTGGATCAGGAAGTCGTCGCCCAGCGTCCACCGGTTGAACACGAACTTGATGTCGAAGGCCGACTTCAGGCCCTTTTCGATCGCGGAGATCTTGTCGTCGGTGAACCCTTTCGCCCGAAGCGTCGTCGGGTTGATCGCCGGGGCCTGGCCCATGGATCCGTGGCCGACCGCGTAGGCCTCGATCTCGGCGATCTCGGATTCGCGGTAGCCCAGCGCCCGCAACGCGTCGGGTGCCGCCTGGTTGATGATCTTGAAGTAGCCGCCGCCGGCGAGCTTCTTGAACTTCACCAGGGCGAAATCGGGCTCGATGCCGGTGGTGTCGCAATCCATGACGAGGCCAATCGTGCCGGTGGGCGCGATGACGGTCGTCTGGGCGTTGCGGTAGCCGTGGGTCTCGCCGAGCTGAAGTGCCCGGTCCCAGGCCGCGCGGGCATGGGCACCGAGGTTGTCCTGCGGGATGTTGGCGTGGTCCAGCGGCACCGGGGCGATGCTCAGGAACTCGTAGCCCTCCGCCTCGCCGTGGGCGGCGCGGCGGTGGTTGCGGATCACCTTCAGCATCGCGTCGGCGTTGTCGTCGTAGGCCTGGAACGGACCCAGCTCGGCCGCCATCTCGGCGGACGTCGCGTAGGCCACGCCGGTCATGATCGCGGTGAGCGCACCGGCCAGGGCGCGGCCCTCATGGGAGTCGTAGGGCAGGCCCATGGTCATCAGCAGGCCGCCGATATTGGCGTAGCCGAGGCCGAGCGTCCGGTACCGGAACGACAGCTCCGCGATCTCCTTCGACGGGAACTGCGCCATCATCACGGAGATCTCGAGCACCACCGTCCAGAGGCGGTTCAGGTGCTCGAACGCCTCGACATCGAAGCGCTTGGTTTGCCGGTCGTACATCGTCAGCAGGTTGGCTGAGGCCAGGTTGCAGGCGGTGTCGTCCAGGAACATGTACTCCGAGCACGGGTTCGAAGCCCGGATCCGGCCGCCCTGCGGGCAGGTGTGCCAGTCGTTCATCGTGGTGTTGAAGTGCAGGCCCGGATCCGCCGAGGCCCACGCCGCCTCGCCGATCTTTTCCCACAGCTCGCGGGCCGGGATGGTCTTCGCGACCTTGCCGGTGGTGCGCTGGGTCAGGTGCCAGTCGGCGTCAGCATCGACCGCCCGCAGGAAGTCGTCCGTCAACGAGACGGAGTTGTTGGAGTTTTGGCCCGCGACCGTGAGGTAGGCCTCGGAATCCCAATCGGTGTCGTAGACGGGGAAATCGATCTTGGTGAACCCCTGGCGGGCGAACTGGACGACCCGCTTGATGTAGGCATCCGGCACGGAGGCCTTGCGGGCGGCCTTGATCTCGCGCTTCAGCGCGGGGTTGCGGTCCGGATCGAAGCAGGCATCGCCTTCCGCCTCGCACTGGGTGCAGGCCTTCATGACCAGGCCGAGATGCTTGGACACGACCTTGGAGCCGGTTACCAGGGCGGCGACCTTCTGCTCCTCCTTCACCTTCCAGTCGATGAACGCCTCGATATCCGGGTGGTCGATGTCGACGATCACCATCTTGGCCGCCCGGCGGGTGGTGCCGCCGGACTTGATCGCGCCGGCAGCCCGGTCGCCGATCTTGAGGAAGCTCATCAGCCCCGACGACTTGCCGCCGCCGCCGAGCTTCTCGTTCTCGCCGCGGAGCGCGGAGAAGTTCGAGCCGGTGCCGGAGCCGTACTTGAACAGGCGCGCCTCGCGGACCCACAGGTCCATGATGCCGCCGTCGTTGACGAGGTCGTCCTGCACGCCCTGGATGAAGCAGGCGTGCGGCTGCGGGTGCTCGTAGCTCGACGCCGAGCGGGTCAGCTCACCGGTGCGGTAGTCGCAGTAGAAGTGGCCCTGGCTCGGGCCATCGATCCCGTAGGCCCAGTGCAGGCCGGTGTTGAACCATTGCGGGGAGTTCGGCGCCACCATCTGCTTGGCGAGCATGTAGCGCAGCTCGTCGAAGAACGCCGAAGCGTCCTCCTCGGAGGAGAAGTAGCGGCCCTTCCAGCCCCAGTAGGTCCAGCAGCCGGCCAGCCGGTCGAACACCTGCGTGGCCGAGGATTCCGAGCCGATCCGCTCCTCCTCGGGGAGTTCGGCCAGGGCGGCCTCGTCGGCGACCGAGCGCCAGAGGAAGGACGGGACGTCGTTCTCCTCGACCTTCTTCAGGCGTGCCGGAACGCCGGCCTTGCGGAAGTATTTCTGGGCCAGCACGTCGCTCGCGACCTGGCTCCAGCTTTCCGGCACGTCGATGCCGTCGAGGCGGAACACCACCGAGCCATCGGGGTTGCGGATCTCGCTCAAGGCCTTGCGAAACGGAATACCGGTATAGGGCGACTTTCCGGCCGTGGTGTAGCGACGCTCGAACCGCATAAGACACACCTCTCCCGTCGGGACACGAATGTCCCGGCCCCGCTGGACGCGGGGTCGAATCCCAATAAGGGGGTCGCGTTCGCTCGGGCCCGGAAACCGGACGCGAGGCGACTCAGCGAAGATGATTTTAGGCCGGTCGAACCTGCCGAAACGCACCACGGGGGGCGGCGCGACCGATGCAGGGACAATACCGCCGCCATCGCTCTCACGTCAACAAGTAGTGTGCGTCGGTGCGGTTCCCCGCTAGATGTTGTGCCGGATCGCATAAACCTGTGGATATCGACGGCGACTCGGATAAGTGCCCTTCCGGCATTCGGGATTCGGAGCGGAAAAATTTTCGATCCACACCCTGAAGTAGAGGCACTTTATCGCGGTTCATGAATAGCCGGCTGATGTCCGGCGTGGGCGTTGCCGCGCAGCGACAGTTGGGCCGCATGACTGGACTCGGGCGCGTGCGCTCACCATAACGGCGCCAGAAGCGCCTCTAAGGCGCGGCTTGCTACCGGGACCGGCGATGGCGCTGAAGGACACTTTGCTGCGCGTCTTCACGTGGTGGAACGGCCAGACCGTCTCGCTCGCGCTCCAGACCGCCCGCACCGGCATCTTCGTCGGCGAGGACGATTTCGGAAACAAGTACTACAAGGCCGAAGGCGCGCTGATCGACCGCTCGGTCGGCTCGGAACGGCGCTGGGTGGTCTATAACGGCTACGCCGACGCCTCGAAGGTTCCGCCCGGCTGGCGCGGCTGGCTGTGCCACAACGTCGATCTCGCCCCGAGCGAAGAGACCTACACGCCGCGCGCCTGGCAGCAGCCGCATGTCGAGAACCAGACCGGCACGCCGAACGCATACCGACCGCAGGGCTCGCAGCTCTCTTGGGGCTCGCGACCGGCCGCGACCGGCGATTACGTCTCCTGGACGCCCGGCGAGTAGGCTTGCGGCTGCGGCGCCCTTTTACCGCCACCGTTCCAGTGTTCACCTCGGGGCTATCCGATCCGACCGCCGCGCCCGTGACGGCGTGACCGGCCTTCCTCTAGAGCCTCGTCCCGAATCCGGGCCGCTGCCCTGGGGTCCTTGTTCCGCATCGTCGTCTTCCGAGAGACGGTCCCACGTTTCGGGGCGATGCATTAGGGGTCCGAGCCTTGAGCCGCACCAAAGCCCTCGCACGCGCCGGACTGCTCCTCGGCCTGGCACTGGCCCTCGGGGCCGGCCCGGCCGCGGCCGACAAGATCAAGAACCCGACCGCGGTGTTCTCCGGCCTCGACAAGATCACCGGCCGCATCGTGTCCTTCGAGGTCGCGGTGGACGAGACCGTGCAGTTCGGGTCGCTGCAGATGACCCCGCGGGTCTGCTACACGCGGCCGCCGACCGAGAGCGCCAAGACCACGGCGTTCCTTGAGGTCGATGAGGTCACCCTCGACAACAAGTATCGCCGCATCTTCACCGGTTGGATGTTCGCGTCGAGCCCCGGCCTGCACGCCATCGAGCACCCGATCTACGACGTCTGGCTGGTCGACTGCAAAGGCGGCAGCGACGTGATCGCAGAGGCGAAGGAGCAGGAGGACGTGCCGGCGGTGGCCGCCAAGCCGGAGCGGACGAAACGCGCCGGCCGGGATTCGACCAAGACCGCCCAGCAACTCAACGCCGCCGGCCAGGTCGATGTCGAGGCGCCGCGCGGGGTGCCGGTGCAGCCGCGACAGAAGCCCTCGCGAAAGTTCTTCCCGTCGAACGAAGGGCCGGCTCCGGCCCCGCCGCCCCCGCCGCAGCCGCAGAACCTGTTCGACGCGCTGTTCCGCTGAGGCTCAGTCGGCCGCGCCGACGCCCAGCGCGTCCAGCGCCCGCGCGCCCGGGACGGTCCCGTCGCAAGGCCAGACGTTCCAGTCGGCGACCGCGTCGAGGGCGACGGCGAGCCGCCGCTTATAGATGTGCCGCGGCAACTCCTCGGCGCCGAACTGCGTGAGGTGGTCGGTCACGAACTGGGTGTCGGCGAGGCGGTAACCGCCAACGCGCAGGCGTGCCATCAGGTGGACCAGGGCAACCTTCGAGGCGTCGCGCACCTCGTGGAACATGCTCTCGCCGAAGAAGGCCGCCCCCATCGAGACGCCGTAGAGGCCGCCCACCAAACGCCCGTCCGCACCGGCATACACTTCGACGGTGTGGACATGCCCGAGGTCGAACAGCGCGCCGTAGAGCTCGCGGATCCGCCCGTTGATCCAGGTCTTCTCACTGTCCCGGCGGGGTGCGGCGCAGCCGCTGACCACCCCGTCGAAATCCGTGTCGCACCGGACCTCGAACTGGTCGGACCGCACCGTCCGGGCCAGGCGCCGGGACACCCGGAACCCGTCGAGGGGGAGGACGCCGCGCGCCCGCGGCTCCACCCAGTACAGGGTCGGGTCGGTCGCATCCTCCGCCATCGGAAAGATGCCCGCCGCGTAGGCCTTCAGCAGGATCTCGGGGGTGATGTCCACGCGGGTCGGATCGTGCATGGGACGAGTGTCGCGCGGCGCCGGTCCAAATGCCAGAGCCGGCGCCGGACCTGATCGCCGCAAGCCGGCGGTGCGATCCCGGCCGGGCTCACACCTTCATGCCGCCATCTTCCAAAAAGTGCTCGAGCCAATGGATGTCGTAGAGGCCGTTCTGGACGTCCGGATTGCGGACCAGGGTGCGGAACAGCGGCAGCGTGGTGTCGATGCCGTCGATCACGAACTCGTCCAGCGCCCGGCGAAGGCGCATCAGGCACTCGTTGCGAGTGCGCCCGTGCACGATCAGCTTGCCGATCAGCGAGTCGTAATGCGGCGGGATGCGGTAGCCCTGGAACGCCGCGGAATCGACCCGGACCCCGAGGCCGCCGGGGGTGTGGTAATGGGTGATCTGGCCGGGGGAGGGGCGGAAGGTCTCCGGGTGCTCGGCATTGATCCGGCACTCGATGGCGTGACCCTCGACCTTGATGTCGGATTGCGAGACCGAGAGCGGGCCGCCCGAGGCGACCTGGATCTGCTCGATCACCAAATCGATCCCGGTGATCATCTCGGTGACCGGATGCTCGACCTGGATGCGGGTGTTCATCTCGATGAAGTAGAACCGGCCGTCCTCGTACAGGAACTCGACCGTGCCGGCGCCGAGATAGCCCAGCTCCTTCATCGCGTTGGCGCAGATGCCGCCGATCTCGGCGCGCATCGACTCGTTGAGCGCGGGCGAACCGCCTTCCTCCCAGACCTTCTGGTGGCGGCGCTGCAGCGAGCAATCGCGCTCGGCCAGATGGACCGCGCCGCCCCGGCCGTCGCCCAGAACCTGCACCTCGATGTGCCGGGGCTTCTCCAGGTACTTTTCCAGGTAGACCGCGTCGTCGCCGAACGCCGCCTTGGCCTCGGAGCGGGCCATGCCGAGCGCCTGCTCCAGTTCGGCCTCCGAGCGGGCGACCTTCATGCCGCGCCCGCCGCCGCCGGCCGCCGCCTTGACCAGGACGGGGTAGCCGATCCCGGCCGCGATCCGCTTGGCCTCGTCGGCATCCTCGACGCCGCCCTCGGAACCCGGCACGCACGGGATGCCGAGCTTCACGGCGGTGCGCTTGGCCTCGATCTTGTCGCCCATGGTGCGGATGTGCTGCGCCTTGGGGCCGATGAAGCCGATCTGGTGGTGTGCCAGCACCTCGGCGAACCGGGCGTTCTCGGACAGGAAGCCGTAGCCCGGATGCACCGCGTCCGCCCCGGTGATCTCGCAAGCCGCGATGATCGACGGGATGTTGAGGTAGCTGTCCCGGGCGGCGGGCGGCCCGATGCAGACGCTCTCGTCGGCCAGCCGGACGTGCATGGCGTCCGCGTCGGCGGTGGAATGGACCGCCACGGTGGCGATCCCGAGTTCCTTCGCCGCCCGCAGGATGCGCAGGGCGATCTCGCCGCGGTTCGCGATCAGGATCTTGTCGAACATCGAACCCTTAGAGCGTCCAGGCGATCCGACGGGACCGCGCAGGATGATCTATCCTCTTGTTGCGCGCCGTTTTCCAGGCCTGACGTGACGGTCGACGTGGCGGAAGACGCCCGACATCGCCTGCACGGGACTCATCGCCGCCTGCTCGTAGCACGCGACCCGAACGGCGAAGCGAACGGGCCGCCCCGCGCGTCGATCAGGCGATGACCAGCAGGGCCTCGCCGAACTCAACCGGCTGGCCATCCTCGACGAAGATCGCCGTCACCGTGCCGGCGCGGGGCGCCACGATCTCGTTGAAAGTCTTCATCGCCTCGATGAGGAGCAGCTTGTCGCCGACCTCGACCTTCGAGCCGATATCGATGAACGCCTTGGCCTCAGGCGAAGGACGCAGGTAGGCGGTCCCGACCATCGGCGACGGCACCGAGCCGGGATGCGTCCGGGCCGGCTCGGCCGGGGCGAGGGCCCCCGT
>NZ_VRVD01000203.1:0-7739 GCF_008040015.1 Methylobacterium sp. WL18
CGCCCCAGCTGCGGCGCCTGTCGGCCTTCGCGCACGGCCTGCATGCCCGCCTGCGCGGTCTCGACGAAGCCAAGGCCGTGGATGGAAAGGCGCCGGGCTCGGACCTCTGCGGCCCGAACCCGACCGACTCGGTCCTGGCCGCCCTGACCCGCGACCTCGCCGGGCTGATGCGGGCCGGGCGCCTGACCGACATCCAGTTCGGCCTCCTGGAGGCGCGGATCGAGGCTTTGTCCGGGGTGCACACCGCCTGCGAGCGGATCGCCAACACGCCGCTGCCCTTTGCCTACACGCTGCTCGTCTACCGCACCGCCTGGCTGTACTGCCTGCTGCTGCCGGTGGGCCTCACCGGCTCACTCGGCTGGGCGACGCCGGTCGTGGTGGCGCTCGTCGGCTACACGTTCTTCGGCCTCGACGCCCTGGGCGACGAGTTGGAGGAGCCGTTCGGCACCGAGCCGAACGACCTGCCCCTCGACGCGATGGTCCGGGCCGTCGACCGCATCGTCCACCACGCGCTGGACGAGCCGATGCCGGCGCCGCTGGCACCGGACGGGTATTGGCTGCGGTAGCGTCGGGATCAGCCGTTCCAGGCCCGCAGGACCGGTTCGCTCCGGTCGTGCTCATAGCCAAGGACGCTGACGCTGGCGGTGCCGAGCACCAGCAGCGCGCCGCCCTCCGGCGGCAGGCCGATCCAGCGGGCGGCGAGCACGCGCAGACAATGGGCGCTGGAAAAGAGGATCAGATCCGCATCCAGGGCGCGGATCCGGGCGATGACCCGATCGGCCCGGGCACCGACATCGGCTGCCGTTTCGCCGCCGGGGCATCCGTCGCGGAACAACCGCCAGCCCGGGCGCTCGGCCAGGATCTCTTTCGTGGTCCGGCCCTCGTAGGCGCCGTAATCCCACTCGGCGAGGTCCGGATCGATCGTGCGGTCCGCGCCGAACCCCGCAAGCGCGCAGGTGGTCGCCGCGCGGCTCGACGGGCTCGACCAGACGGCCGCATAGGCTCCGGCTGCCAGGCGCGGCGCGAGGGTGCGGGCCGCCGCCTCGCCCGCCGGCGTCAACGGGATGTCGCTGCGCCCGGTATGTTGCCCGGACAAGCTCCAGGCGGTCTCGCCGTGGCGGACCAGGGTGATCTGCGGAAGCTTGGTCTGGGACATGCGCGCCTCCGAGTACGCGCGGTCAACGCGCCTGCGCCGATCCGGCACCCGGCGCCGAGACAATGCGTCGACGCCGCAACATCACCCTTGCGCCTCCGATAAAACGGACATAAACATATCTTTATGTCTAGCGCTGAGAGTCGAACGGCGGGATCGATCCCTTTTCCGGAAGCCCTGGGCGTCCTGCGCGCCGCGGCCGAGGAGACCCGCCTGCGCATCCTGGCGCTGCTCACCGACGGCGAATTGTCGGTCTCCGACCTCACCGACATCCTGGGCCAGTCGCAGCCGCGCATCTCGCGCCATCTCAAGCTCCTGGTGGAGGCCGGCCTCGTCGAGCGTCATCGCGAAGGAGCCTGGGCGTTCTTCCGCCTGTCCGAGTCCCGGGCCGGCCTGGCCGACCCGCTCCTGTCCGGGCTGGACCGGAGCACGCCGCCTCTCTCGGAAGATCGTGCCCGGCTCGACGCGGTCCGCACCCAGCGGGCCGAGACGGCCCAGACCTTCTTTGCCCGGCTCGCGCCCAAATGGGACGAGCTACGCTCCCTGCATGTCCCCGAGGCCACGGTCGAGGCGGCGGTCCTCGACGCGCTGGGTGAGCGCCCCCTCGGCAGCCTGATCGATCTCGGCACCGGCACCGGCAAGATGCTCGGCCTGCTCGCCCCGCGGGCCGCCCGGGCCACGGGCCTCGATTCGAGCCACGCCATGCTGTCGGTCGCCCGGGCCAACCTGGAGCGGCGGGGCCTGTCGCGGGTGGACCTACGCCAGGGCGACATCCATGCGCCGCCCTTCGCCCGGGCGAGCTTCGATCTGGTGGTGGTGCATCAGGTGCTTCATTATCTCGACGATCCGGCCCGCGCCCTGCGGGGCGCCGTGCGTCTCGTGGCGCCGGGCGGACGGCTCCTGGTGGTGGATTTCGCGCCGCACGATCTCGAATTCCTGCGGACGAGCCAGGCCCATCGCCGGCTCGGCTTCTCCGCGGATCAAGTCTCCGGCTGGCTGGCCGAGGCCGGGCTCGCCACGGTCGCGACCCGCGATCTGGTGCCCCGGGAGACCGGCCAGCTGACCGTCACGCTCTGGCTCGCGCAGGAAGCCAGCCATCGGCAGGCAGGCCTCGACCGCGCCGCCGAACCGCTCCAGCGCGCGGTCGCCTGACCCCGAAGTCCGGCGACCTCCGCACAACCCATCACCCTTATCGTCTGAACCGACCGACATAGAGGACGAGACCCGATGCGCCGACCCGCCCACCGCGCCAGCCGAGACGGCTACCACCCGATCCGCGTCTCGATCGAGTTCTTCCCGCCCAAGACCGACGAGATGGAGAAGGTCCTGTGGTCGTCGATCGAGCGGCTGGCACCGCTTCAGCCGAAATTCGTCTCCGTGACCTACGGGGCCGGCGGCTCGACCCGGGAGCGGACCCACAACACGGTCGCCCGGATGATCCGCGAGACGACCCTCAAGCCCGCCGCGCACCTGACCTGCGTGGATGCCAGCCGCGAGGAGATCGACGCGGTGGTGCAGTCCTACTGGGATGTCGGCGTCCGCCACATCGTGGCCCTGCGCGGCGATCCGGCCGACGGCGTCGGCCACGCCTACCGGCCGCATCCTGAAGGCTACGCCACGACCGCCGAGCTGGTAGCGGGGATCAAGCGCATCGGCGACTTCAAGGTCTCGGTCTCGGCCTATCCCGAGAAGCACCCGGAGGCCGCCACCCTCGATGCCGACATCGACGCCCTGAAGGCCAAGGTCGATGCCGGGGCCGACCAGGCGATCACGCAGTTCTTCTTCGAGAACGAGGTCTACCTGCGTTACCTCGAAAAGGTCCGTGCCGCCGGGATCACGATCCCGATCATCCCGGGCATCCTGACGGTACAGAACTTCAAGCAGTCGGCCAACTTCGCCCGCCGCACCGGCGCCTCGGTGCCGTACTGGCTGGCCGCCCGCTTCGAGGGTCTGGACAACGACGTGGAGACCCGCCGGCTCGTCGCCGCCGCCGTGGCGGCCGAGCAGGTGCTCGACCTGGTGGACGAGGGGGTCCAGGACTTCCACTTCTACTCGATGAACCGCTCCGACCTCGTCTACGCGATCTGCCATCTGCTGGGCCTGCGCGCGCAGGCGCCGAAGCTGGCAGCGGAGAAGGCGGCAGCCTAAATTCAGCTGCGCCCGCACGGCGCAGCAGGGGGCAGGACCATGGCCGAACCGCAGGATATGATTCTTCCGCTTCTTCGGGAGATGCGGACCGAGATCCACTCTGGATTCGAGCGCGTCGATCGCAAGCTTGAGGAGCATGATACCCGCTTCGACAAGCTGGAACGTCGGTTCGACAATTTGCGGGAAGCCGTTAACGGCGAATCGGTCCTCGGACGCTACGCGGCTGCCCAGGTCGAAGAACGCCTCGACGCCCTCGAAAAGCGGCTCGCCGCCCTGGAGAAAGCGGGCTGACCCGGACCATTTCCGGGCTGGTCCGAAACGAGAACTCCACCCTCTGCCTTATCCTGGGTGCCGCGCAACGGCCTCGCAGGAAGGCTCCAGGGACCCACAAAAATCTCGACGCCTCCTTCGAGGCTTCCGCTTCGCTCCGGCACCTCAGGATGAGGTGGTCTGTTGGGACCGATCATGACTGACTTTCCGCCCGTCGACGGCACCGAGATCGCAACCGCGCTGCGTCAGCGCGCGTCGGAAAAGATCCTCGTCCTCGACGGGGCGATGGGCACCGTGATCCAGCGGCTCGGGCTGACCGAGGCGGATTTCCGCGGCGACCGCTTCAAGGATCATCCGAACGATCAGAAGGGCAACAACGACCTCCTGATCCTGACGCAGCCGGACGCGATCCGGCAGATCCACCTCGACTACTTCCTGGCCGGCGCCGACGTCTGCGAGACCAACACGTTTTCCGGCACCACGATCGCGCAAGGCGATTACGGCCTCGAATCGATCATCCACGACCTGAACCGGGAGGGCGCGCGCCTCGCCCGCGAGGCCGCGCGGCTCGCCGAGAAACAGGATGGCCGCCGCCGCTTCGTCGCCGGCGCCATCGGCCCGACGAACCGCACGCTGTCGATCTCGCCGGACGTGAACAATCCCGGCTACCGCGCGGTGACCTTCGATCAGGTCAAGACCGCCTACATGGAGCAGGTCCGCGGCCTGATCGCCGGCGGGGCCGAGTTGATCCTGATCGAAACGATCTTCGACACGCTCAACGCCAAGGCGGCGGTGGCCGCCTGCTGGGCGGTGTTCGAGGAGACCGGGATCCGCCTGCCGATCCAGATCTCCGGCACGATCACCGACCTGTCGGGCCGGACGCTGTCGGGCCAGACCCCGGCGGCGTTCTGGAACGCGCTGCGCCACTCCGATCCGCTGACCTTCGGCCTCAATTGCGCGCTGGGCGCCCGCGAGATGCGCGGCCACATCGCCGAGCTGTCGCGGATCTGCGACACCCTGGTCTGCGCCTACCCGAATGCCGGCCTGCCCAACGAGTTCGGCCTCTACGACGAGAGCCCGGAGGCCATGGGCAAGCTCGTCGGCGAATTCGCCGAATCCGGCTTGGTCAACATGGTCGGCGGCTGCTGCGGCACCACGCCGGACCATATCCGCGCGATCAGCGAGGCGGTCGCCGGCAAGGCGCCCCGGCAGGTCCCCGAGATCCCGCGCCTGATGCGGCTCTCGGGCCTGGAGCCCTTCGTGCTGACCAAGGAAATCCCGTTCGTGAACGTCGGTGAGCGCACCAACGTCACCGGGTCGGCCAAGTTCAGGAAGCTCATCACCAACGGCGACTACGCCGCCGCCCTGGACGTCGCCCGCGATCAGGTCGCCGCCGGCGCCCAGATCATCGACGTGAACATGGACGAAGGCCTGCTCGACTCGCAGAAGGCGATGGTCGAGTTCCTCAACCTCGTCGCCGCCGAGCCCGACATCGCCCGGGTCCCGGTGATGGTCGATTCCTCGAAGTTCGAGGTGATCGAGGCCGGCCTGAAATGCATCCAGGGCAAGGCGATCGTGAACTCGATCTCCATGAAGGAGGGCGAGGAGAAGTTCATCGAGGCGGCCCGCGTCTGCCGTTCCTACGGCGCCGCCGTGGTGGTGATGGCCTTCGACGAGCAGGGCCAGGCGGACACCTACGAGCGCAAGGTCGAGATCTGCACCAAGGCCTACCGGATCCTGACCGAGCAGGTCGGCTACCCGCCGGAAGACATCATCTTCGATCCGAACATCTTCGCGGTTGCCACGGGCATCGAGGAGCATAACGGCTACGGCGTCGCCTTCATCGAGGCGACCCGGACGATCCGCGAGACCCTGCCGCACGCCCACATCTCGGGCGGCGTCTCGAACCTGAGCTTCGCGTTCCGCGGCAACGAGCCGGTGCGCGAGGCGATGCACGCGGTGTTCCTGTACCACTGCATCCAGGCCGGGATGGATATGGGCATCGTCAACGCCGGCCAGCTGGCCGTCTACGACGAGATCCCGGCAGAGCTGCGCGAACTGTGCGAGGACGTCGTCCTCAACCGCCGCGACGATTCCACCGAGCGCCTGCTGGAATCGGCCGAGCGCTTCAAGACCGGTGCCTCGGCCCAGGCCAAGACCGCCGACCTGACCTGGCGCGAGGCCCCGGTGGCCAAGCGCATCGAGCACGCGCTGGTCAACGGCATCACCGAGTACATCATCGCCGACACCGAAGAGGCGCGGCAGGGCGTCGAGCGCCCGCTCCACGTCATCGAGGGGCCGCTGATGGCCGGCATGAACGTGGTCGGCGACCTGTTCGGCGCCGGCAAGATGTTCCTGCCCCAGGTGGTGAAGTCCGCCCGGGTGATGAAGCAGGCGGTTGCCTATCTCGAGCCTTACATGGAGGAGGAGAAGCGCGCCAATGGCGGCGACGGCAAGCGCCAGGCCGCCGGCAAGGTGCTGATGGCCACCGTGAAGGGCGACGTCCACGACATCGGCAAGAACATCGTCGGCGTCGTGCTGGCCTGCAACAACTATGAGATCATCGATCTCGGCGTGATGGTCCCGGCCGCCAAGATCCTCGACGTGGCCCGCAAGGAGAACGTCGACATCGTCGGCCTGTCCGGCCTGATCACGCCGTCGCTCGACGAGATGGTCCATGTCGCGGGCGAGATGGAGCGCGAGGGTTTTTCCGTGCCGCTGCTGATCGGCGGCGCCACGACCAGCCGCGTCCACACCGCGGTGAAGATCCATCCGGCCTACGCCAAGGGCCAGGCGGTCTACGTCACGGACGCGAGTCGTGCGGTCGGCGTGGTGTCGAGCCTGCTGTCGAAGGAGACCCGCGACACGACGATCGAGAAGGTGCGCGCCGAGTACGCCAAGGTCTCGGCCGCCCATGCCCGCTCGGAGCTCGACAAGCAGCGCCTGCCCCTGGCCAAGGCCCGGGCCAACGCGTTCAAGGTCGACTGGTCGGGCTACGCGCCGAAGAAGCCGGCCTTCACGGATGCCCGGGTGTTCGGGTCCTACGAGGTCGCCGACCTCGTCCCCTACATCGACTGGACGCCGTTCCTGCAGACCTACGAATTCAAGGGTCGCTTCCCGGCGATCCTGGACGACCCGGACCAGGGTCCCGCGGCACGCGCCCTCTACGAGGACGCGCAGGAGATGCTCCAGCAGATCGTGGCGGAGCGCTGGTTCAACCCGAAGGGCGTGATCGGCTTCTGGCCGGCCAACAGCGTCGGCGACGACATCGTGCTCTACACCGGTGAGAGCCGCAGCGACCGGCTGGCGACCTTCCACGGCCTGCGCCAGCAGCTCTCGAAGCGCGACGGCCGGCCCAACACCTGCCTGTCGGACTTCGTCGCCCCCGCGGAGACCGGCATCGCCGATTACGTCGGCGGCTTCGTGGTCACGGCCGGCCTGGAGGAGGTGCGGATCGCCGAGCGGTTCGAGCGGGCCAACGACGATTACCGGGCGATCCTGGTGAAGGCACTGGCCGACCGGATCGCCGAGGCCTTCGCCGAGCGCATGCACGAGCGCGTCCGCCGGGAGTTCTGGGGTTACGCGGCGGACGAGACCTACACGCCCGCCGAACTGACGAGCGAGCCCTATGCCGGCATCCGTCCGGCCCCGGGCTACCCGTCCCAGCCCGACCACACCGAGAAGACGCAGCTGTTCGATCTCCTGAAGGCCGAGCGTCGGATCGGGGTGAAGCTGACCGAGTCCTACGCCATGTGGCCGGGTTCCTCGGTGTCGGGCCTCTACCTGGCGCACCCGCAGGCGCATTACTTCGGCGTCGCCAAGGTCGAGCGCGACCAGGTCGAGGACTACGCCCTGCGCAAGGGCATGGACATCCGCGAGGTCGAACGCTGGCTCGGGCCGATCCTGAACTACGACCCGACGCGGTACCTGGCGGAAGCCGCGGAGTAGGGGGCTCGGCAGGCATCACCTTTAAGGGACGCCTTGCGGCGCCAGAACACCCGCGTCGTCATCAACTCAGTTGGCGGCGGTTTGCGCGTAGGTGTCGCGTAGGCGTGCGTTTGCGATGACGATGAGGCGTCGCATGAGTGCGGTGATGGCGACGATGGGCTTCTTTCCGGCGGCGCGCAGGCGCAGGTAGGCGTCCCGGAGGGTGGGGTTGTGGCGGCTG
>NZ_VRVD01000204.1:0-7721 GCF_008040015.1 Methylobacterium sp. WL18
GAGGACGGCAGCGGGGTGGGCTGGCCGAGCTGCAGGGTCTCAGGCGTGGTCATGGCGTCTTTATAAGCCCGCGTGCGGTCCGGCGCACCCATGCGCGCCGCGACCAATTCTTTACCGGTTTCCGTCACGATCCGCGGAGCGGGTGGCCGTCGACGCTGTCCGAAGCCGGTACGATACGATGCGTCTCATTGCCTTCGGGTTGATTGCGATGGTCGCGGCTGCAGCCGCTCCCGCCCGCGCTAGGGAAGACGACGCGGTCCAGCGCATGCTCGATGCCATGACCAGCTACGACCTCTGTGCCCGCAACGATGTCCAGTTACGTAGGCTGAACCGATCCCTGGCCGCGACCCCGGTCCGGCACCCGGCCCCGCTGCGCGTGCGGTAGGCCCGCACGTCAGCGTTGCGATTCATCGCTGTCACGACACGTGCACAGGCGCCACCTAACCGGATGCTTGCCGCCGGACGCGGCTTGACGGATAAGCCGCCGCGATGCGCCGCACCCCGGATCGGGGCCGCCGCTGCCGACAAGCGGCCCCGCGAGAGGACCTGTAATGACCGCGATCACCAATATCAGCGCCCGCGAGATCCTCGACAGCCGCGGCAACCCCACGGTCGAGGTCGACGTCCTTCTGGAGGACGGCTCGTTCGGCCGCGCCGCCGTCCCGTCGGGGGCGTCCACGGGCGCCCACGAGGCGGTCGAGCTGCGCGACGGCGATCAGAGCCGCTTCCTGGGCAAGGGCGTGCTGAAGGCGGTCGAGGCCGCGCAGACCGAGATCCTCGACGCGATCGGCGGCATGGAGGCCGAGGATCAGGTCGCCGTCGACGAGGCGATGATCGAGCTCGACGGCACCCCCAACAAGGCGCGCCTCGGGGCGAACGCGATTCTGGGCGTGTCGCTCGCGGTCGCCAAGGCGGCGGCCGAGGCCTCGGGCCTGCCACTCTACCGTTACGTCGGCGGCGTGCAGGGGCGGGTCCTGCCGGTGCCGATGATGAACATCATCAACGGCGGGGCGCACGCCGACAACCCGATCGACTTCCAGGAATTCATGATCCTGCCGGTGGGCGCGGAGTCGCTCGCCGACGCCGTGCGCATGGGCTCCGAGGTGTTCCACACCCTCAAGGGCAAGCTGAAGAAGGCCGGCCACAACACCAATGTCGGCGACGAGGGCGGCTTCGCCCCGAACCTGCCGTCGGCTGAGGCCGCCCTCGACTTCGTGATGGACGCGATCACGGCCGCCGGCTTCAAGCCCGGCACCGAGATCGCCCTGGGCCTCGACTGCGCCGCCACCGAGTTCTTCAAGGACGGCGCCTACGCCTACGAGGGCGAGGGCACGAACCGCTCGATCGAGGCTCAGGTCGATTACTTGGCCCAGCTGGTTGCCAACTACCCGATCCTCTCGATCGAGGACGGCATGTCCGAGGACGACTGGGCCGGCTGGAAGCTCCTGACCGAGAAGATCGGCGATCGCTGCCAGCTCGTGGGCGACGACCTGTTCGTGACCAATGTCGAGCGCCTGTCCCGCGGCATCGCCGAGGGCACGGCCAACTCGATCCTGATCAAGGTCAACCAGATCGGTACGCTGACCGAGACCCTGGCGGCCGTCGATATGGCCCAGCGCGCCGGCTACACCGCGGTGATGTCCCACCGCTCCGGCGAGACCGAGGATTCGACCATCGCGGACCTCGCGGTCGCCACCAATTGCGGGCAGATCAAGACCGGCTCGCTGGCCCGCTCCGACAGACTGGCGAAGTACAACCAGCTGATCCGTATCGAGGAGGGCCTCGGTCCGCAGGCGCTCTACGCCGGCGCTTCGGCGATCAAGCATCTGGCGCGGGGCTGAATTCGCATACGTCTTCCCTCCCGGCTTGCGGGGAGGGAAGACGGGGGCCGTCTTTCAAATTGCACCGTCATTGCGAGCGCAGCGAAGCAATGACCGGGAACGGCGCTCCACGTCCTTCGGCCGACGAACTTCAGTCACCCGGCAGCGTCCAGACCTTCTGCGGCCGCGCCAGCCCCCGCAGCTCGATGGTTCCCACCGTTTTCAGAGGCCGGGCGCACCGTTCCGCGAAGGAATCCGAAACCAGCAGCGTGTGGCCGAGGGCCTCGCACTGGCTCTCGATACGGCTCGCCTCGTTCACCGCCCGCCCGATCACCGTGAAGTCGAGGCGGCGCTCGGTGCCGACATTGCCGTAGACCACCGTCCCGAAATGCACGACGCAGTCGGCAGTCAGCTCCGGTAGCCCCGCGGCCCGGCGGTGATCGTTGAGCGCGGCGTTGGCCGCGAGTCCGTCCGCGGCGGCGTCGAGGGCGCTGTTGCAGACGGGGCAGGGCAGGATGCCGGCATCGGCCACCGGGAAGATCGCCAGGAAGCCGTCGCCGAGGAATTTGAGGATCTCGCCGCCGTGCCGGGCCACGGGATCGCCCAGCGCGTCGAAATGCTCGTTGAGCCAGGTGACCATGTCGTAGGGGTCGGCCCGGTCGGACAGGGCCGTGAAGCCGCGCAGGTCCGTCAGTAGGATCGCGGCCGGGACGGCCCGGCCCTGGCCGCGCTGGATCTGCCCGTCGAGGACCCGCTCCGCGGTGGAGCGCCCGAGATAGGTCGCCGTGACCTCGCGTAGGGTATGTCCGAGGCCGAGCTTGGCCACCGCCAGCGCGAAGGTCGGCATCACCGCCGCGACCGCCGCGAGGTCGGCCTGCGTGAAGCCGTCGCGGGCCTGGGTGCAGAACGAGATCGCGACGCCGCGCAACGCCGTGCCGGGCGCGAAGCCGACGATCTGGACCGCGTACTCGGTGCCGCCCTCGGCGCGCAGGCCGTGCAGGATCGGGTAATCCGTTTCCGGACCGGGGCTGTCGAGGCGCCAGCGTCCGAAGGTCTGGCCCCGCTCCAGCATCGCGAAGATCGGGCTGCGGAGCCAGTCGGCCTCCTGTTCGGCGCCGTGCGGGTTCGGCACGAAGGTCAGGCCCTGGCCGAGGAGCCAGTTCAGGCTGACGCCCCGCACGGTCGGGTCGATGGCCGGCGACATGACGCTGACCCGCCAGAGCGGGACGCCGGCCGCGCACAGGGCCTCGCAGACCCGCGCCAGCATCGTGTCGTGGTCGTCGGTCGCGGTCGCGTGCTCCGCGATCCAGCGCGTCAGCTCCGTCATGTCCATCGGTGCGCCGGGGCTCCCTCTGTCCGGCCCGGATCATACCCGACGGGTACGAACCGGCAGCACCGAAAAACTCCGTTAACCTTTCCGCGCGAGGCTGGCGCCATGGTCGTCCGTCGCCGCGTCAGAATGGTCGTGTTGCCCCTGGGTCTCTGGACCCTGTCGGCGCTCGTCGTCGGTTTCTTCGTGTGGCAGGCCGAGAGCGGCAACCGCGGCCTCGAGGCCAAGAAGGTGCTGAAGATCCGCGCCTACGGCCTCACCCGGGAGCTCGCCGCCGTGCGGGCGGAGCGGGCGACCTGGGAGCACCGGGTGACCCTGCTCAAGAGCGACCAGATCGACCGCGACCTCCTGGAAGAGCGGGCCCGGATCGTGCTGGGCCGCGTCCACGCCAACGACGTGGTCGTCATCACGCCCTGACATCACGCTCCGGCCCTACGCGCCGCCACTTAAGGTCGGCCTCTTCCATGCACGAAAGCCGGCGGCTGCCGTTCGGGACGATGCTTTAGATCGCCTCTGACAAGAGGGGCGACCTGTCAGAGCGTCCACCCTCGCTTTCCAAACGGTGCTGTCCTACACCCCGTTCCAGTCGCGTGGAATCACGGGGAGAGCGCCGATGGACGCCGCCAAGGAGCCTGCGAAGGACGCTTCGTCCTCGCAACCGCAGGTCGGAAGCTCAGAGGCCGGAAGCGCTCAGGTTATCGAGGCGCACAAGCCCGCGCCCAACATGCCGCAATTCACCCGCGAGGAAGACCTTCACGCCTATCACGAGATGCTGCTGATCCGGCGTTTCGAGGAGAAGGCCGGCCAGCTCTACGGCATGGGCCTGATCGGCGGGTTCTGCCACCTCTATATCGGCCAGGAAGCCGTGGTGATCGGCATGCAGATGGCCTCGGTCGACGGCGACCAGGTCATCACCGGCTACCGCGACCACGGCCACATGCTGGCCTGCGGCATGGACCCCAAGGGTGTCATGGCCGAGCTGACCGGCCGCCGGGGCGGCTACAGCCGCGGCAAGGGCGGCTCCATGCACATGTTCAGCCGCGAGAAGCAGTTCTTCGGCGGCCACGGCATCGTGGGCGCCCAGGTCTCGCTGGGCACTGGCCTCGCCTTCGCGGATCATTACCGGGAGAACGGCAAGGTCAGCCTCACCTATATGGGCGATGGCGCGGCCAACCAGGGCCAGGTCTACGAGAGCTTCAACATGGCGGCGCTGTGGAAGCTGCCCGTGGTCTACGTGATCGAGAACAACCGCTACGCCATGGGCACCTCGGTGGCCCGGGCCTCGGCGCAGACCGACTTCTCCAAGCGCGGCCTCTCCTTCGGCATCCCGGGCGAGCAGGTCGACGGCATGGACGTGCGCACGGTGCGCGAGGCGGCGGCGCGGGCGGTCGAGCACGCCCGCACGGGCAAGGGCCCCTACATCCTGGAGATGCAGACCTACCGCTACCGCGGCCATTCCATGTCCGATCCGGCCAAGTACCGGACCAAGGACGAGGTCTCGAAGATGCGCGACGAGCACGACCCGATCGAGATGGTGCGCAAGCGCCTGCTTGAGCTGCACGGGGTGCCGGAGGCGGAGATCAAGGCGACCGACGCCAAGGTCCGCGAGACCGTGAACGCGGCGGCCGAGTTCGCCACCAACGATCCCGAGCCGGATCCCGCCGAGCTGTGGACCGACATCCTGCTGGATGCGCACGCCTAGCGCGTCCGCGAAACCCTGGCCGCCCCGACCGAAAAGACGACCGCAGAGCTGAGCATGGCGACCGACATCCTGATGCCCGCCCTCTCCCCCACCATGGAGGAGGGCAAGCTCGCCAAGTGGCTGAAGAAAGAGGGTGACCCGGTCAAGTCCGGCGACGTGCTGGCCGAGATCGAGACCGACAAGGCGACCATGGAGGTCGAGGCCATCGACGAGGGCGTGCTCGCCAAGATCCTGATCGCGGAGGGCACCGAGGGCGTCGCGGTCAACACGCCGATCGCCATCATCGCGGGTGAGGGCGAGGATGTGGCCGAGGCGGCCGCCAGCGGTGGTAAGCCGAAGCCTAACGGCGCCGGCGGCCACCCGGCCCCGACGCCGGACATGCAGGCCGAGGGGATGGCCGAGAAACCCGCCCCGGCGGCCAAGACCGGCTCCGACGCCCCGAACGCGCCGGCGGCGCCGGCCATCATCACCAACAAGGCCGACGAGCCGGTGATGGAGGAGTTCCCGGCCAACACCCCGATGGTCACCACCACGGTCCGCGAGGCCCTGCGCGACGCCATGGCCGAGGAGATGCGCCGCGACGGCGACGTCTTCGTCATGGGCGAGGAGGTCGCCGAGTATCAGGGCGCCTACAAGATCACCCAGGGGCTGCTGCAGGAGTTCGGCGCCCGGCGCGTGGTCGACACCCCGATCACCGAGCACGGCTTCGCCGGCATCGGCGTCGGCGCGGCGTTGTCCGGCCTGAAGCCGATCGTGGAGTTCATGACCTTCAACTTCGCCATGCAGGCGATCGACCACATCATCAACTCGGCGGCCAAGACCCTGTACATGTCCGGTGGCCAGCTCGGCTGTCCGATCGTGTTCCGCGGCCCCAACGGCGCGGCCGCCCGGGTCGGCGCCCAGCACAGCCACGATTATTCCGCGTGGTACTCCAACGTGCCGGGCCTCAAGGTGATCGCCCCCTACACGGCCTCTGACGCCAAGGGCCTGCTCAAGGCCGCGATCCGCGACCCGAACCCGATCATCTTCCTCGAGAACGAGATCCTGTACGGCCAGTCCTTCCCGGTGCCGCAGCTTGACGACTTCGTGCTGCCGATCGGCAAGGCACGGGTCCACCGCACCGGCAAGGACGTGACCATCGTGTCCTTCGCGATCGGCATGACCTACGCGCTCAAGGCCGCGCAGATCCTCGCCGAGGAGGGCATCGAGGCCGAGGTGATCGACCTGCGCACGATCCGGCCCATGGATTCCGAGACCGTGGTGCGCTCGGTCAAGAAGACCGGCCGCTGCATCACGGTGGAGGAGGGGTTCCCGCAATCCGGCATCGGCGCCGAGATCGTGGCCCGCCTGATGGTCGACGCCTTCGACTATCTCGACGCCCCGGTCCTGCGCATCACCGGCAAGGACGTGCCGATGCCCTACGCGGCGAACCTGGAAAAGCTCGCCCTGCCGACCGTGGCCGAGGTCGTCGAGGCGGCCAAGAGCGTCTGCTACAAGTGACGGGATTTGCGGGTGGCGCCGCAGCCCCGTCCGTCTGCCCCGAACGGGTTCGGAAACCAGCCGGCGCGCCATGAGCCAGGATCCCACACAGGACTTCGTCGAACTGGCCATCCCGCCGGACGCCCGCGCGCAGGGCGGCATCGAGGTGCTGCGCGCGGCCGTGGTGGACGGGGCCGTGAGCGTGGCGCTCCGCCGCTCGTTCGACGATCCTGCGACCTGGGGCCGGCTGCTGCTCGACCTCGGTCGGCAGGCGGCCCGCGCCTACGCGCTGGAGACCGACATGTCGGAGGAGGAGGCGTTCGAGCGCATCCGCGCCGGCTGGGAGGCCGAGGGGCTCGACCCCGGCGGCTTCAACTAGCGATGGCGGCATCCGACCATGGCTGAGGCGGCTGTCCGGCAGGCGACCTACGCGGATCTCGTGGCCGTGCCGGAGCATCTCGTCGCCGAGATCATCGATGGCACCCTGGAGACACACCCGCGTCCGCGGCCTGGGCACGCCAGCGCGGCAGTACGGCTCTCCGGCGAGCTCGATTTTACCTTCAGCCGTGGGCGTGAGGGTCCCGGGGGTTGGATCTTCATGATCGAGCCGGAGCTTCATCTCGACCCTCACGTGGTCGTGCCCGATCTCGCTGCCTGGCGCCGCGAGCGGATGCCGACCGAACCCGCGGATGCCTTCATCACGACCGCGCCGGATTGGGTCTGCGAGATCCTGTCGCCGCCCACCATGCGCCTCGACCGCGGTCCCAAGCGCCGCATCTACGCCGAGGCAGGGATCGGCCACCTCTGGCTGCTCGATCCGGGCGAAGGGTTTCTGGAAGGCTTTGCCCTCGCGGATGGGCGCTGGGTGGTCTTGGCCACGATCCAGCGCGGCGAGACCGTAGCGCTCGCGCCGTTCGACGCCGTCCCGTTCCCCCTCGACGACCTGTTTCCCTTCGACGATCCGGCCGCCCCGGCCTTGCCCGAGACCTGATGCCATGCCGATCAACGTGCTCATGCCCGCCCTGTCGCCGACCATGGAGAAGGGCAACCTCGCCAAGTGGTTGAAGAAAGAGGGCGACGCCGTGAAATCCGGCGACATCCTCGCCGAGATCGAGACCGACAAGGCGACCATGGAGGTCGAGGCCATCGACGAGGGCGTCCTCGCCAAGATCGTCGTCCCAGAGGGCACCGCCGACGTGCCGGTCAACGACCTGATCGCGGTGATCGCCGTCGAGGGCGAGGATCCGGCGAGCGTGCAGGCCGCGGGCGGCAATGCCGAGCCGAAGGCCAAAGCCGAGCCGAAGTCCGAGCCGCAATCCGCGGCGCCGGCGCCGGCCGACCAGAACACCACGCCCGGCGGCGGCCACATGTCCTACGAGCGGGTGAACGA
>NZ_VRVD01000205.1:0-7658 GCF_008040015.1 Methylobacterium sp. WL18
CGCGGCAGCGGCCAGGCAGGGCGCGCCGACGCTCGCCGCGAGCGTCAGGCTGCGCACCAAAGCGTTCAGCTTGGAGCGGGCCATGGAGATTCCTTCACTGGGCTCGTGTGCCGGAGGCTTGGCATGCCGGCTCTGATGACGAGGCGAAGGATGGATCGAACGTCTTAAATCCGGCTTAACGTTAAATGTTAGCCTTGCCGGCTGCTTACGGGCCGCAAACCTGCAACCCAGGGACGGATTTGCTAGTCTTGGCTGCACCATTCCGCACGATCACGACGACGCCCGCCCGTGGGCCGGGCTGAGCCGGTGCTGCCCGAGGACGTGCGCATCCTGGCGCTGATGCTGCCGGAGACGGTGGCGGGCGCCCATCGCGGCAACCCGGATTTCCGGGTCGGCGGGCGGGTGTTCGCGACCCTGTGGGTCGAGGAGGCCCGGGTGGTGCTGCGCTTGGCCCCCGTGGACCAGGCCGAACTGTGCGAGGCCGAGCCGGACCTGTTCACGCCCCTCGACGGCGCCTGGGGCCGGCGCGGCTGGACCAATCTCGACCTCGATCTCTGCGAGGAGGAATCCCTGCGCGCCGCCCTGCTGGCGGCTTGGCGGACCACCGCACCGGCCGTGCTGCGCGCCGCCTACGCGTGAGCACCTCGTGGAATCAGCGCTCCTGAGCAGATCACGCGCGCCTTTTCCCGGACAGGTGAAGCGAAGCGGAACCTGATCCGGGACCCAGCACACGAAGCGCCGCGCCAGCGGCACAGGTCGATCGGACGGACGCTTCGCGCCGTCGTGTGCTGGGTCCCGGGTCGCATTCCGCTGGCGCTGCATGCGCCCGGGAAAAGGACCGTGCAGGCCGGCTCGACGCCATGTCCTGGCTCTCAGCCCAACACCTTGAAAGGGCCGGGCCGCAGGCTCTTTGGGACCCCGGATCTTAGGCCGCGACCTTGGTCACCGCCTCGACCACCTCGTCGACCACCTCGTTGACCAAGCCGCGGTCGTCGCCCTCGGCCATCACGCGGATCACCGGCTCGGTGCCGGAGGGGCGGATCACCAGGCGGCCGCCATTCCCCAGCCGGGCGCGGGCCTGGGCGATGGCGCTGACCACGCTGTCCTGGCTCAGCGGCTCGCCGGCCCGGTAGCGGACGTTCTTGAGGATCTGCGGCAGCGGGTCGAAGCAGTGGCAGACCTCGCTCACCGGCCGGCCCTGGCGCTGCACCACGCTCAGGATCTGCAGGGCCGCCACCAGGCCGTCGCCCGTGGTGGTGTAGTCCGACATGATGATGTGGCCGGATTGCTCGCCGCCGAGGTTGTAGCCGTGCTCGCGCATGTGCTCGAGCACGTAGCGGTCGCCGACCGCGGTGCGGGCCAGCGACAGGCCGAGGCCGCCGAGAAAGCGCTCCAGGCCGAGATTGGACATGATGGTGGCCACCAGCCCCGGCTGGGTGAGCCGGTCGTCCTCCTGCCAGGAGCGCGCGACCACCGCCATCAGCTGGTCGCCGTCGACCACGTGGCCCTTCTCGTCGACGATCAGCACCCGGTCGGCGTCGCCGTCCAGCGCGATGCCGATATCGGCCCGGCGCTCGCGCACCTTGGCGACCAGGGCGGCCGGGGCGGTGGAGCCGACATCCCGGTTGATGTTGAACCCGTCCGGCTCGGTACCGATGGCGATCACCTCGGCGCCGAGCTCCCACAGGGTCTCGGGGGCGACCCGGTAGGCGGCGCCGTTGGCGCAATCGACCACCACCCGCAGGCCGTCGAGGGTCACGTGCCGGGGCAGGGTGCGCTTGGCGAATTCGATGTAGCGGGCATGCACGCTCTCGATCCGCTTGGCCCGGCCGAGGTCGGCGGAGCCGGCGAGCCGGGTATGCAGCTCGGCGTCGATCAGCTCCTCGATCTCGCGCTCGATCGCGTCGTTGAGCTTGAACCCGTCGGGCCCGAACAGCTTGATGCCGTTATCCTCGAAGGCGTTGTGCGAGGCCGAGATCATCACCCCGATATCGGCCCGCATCGAGCGGGTCAGCATCGCCACCGCGGGGGTCGGCACCGGGCCGAGCAGCAGCACGTCCATGCCCACCGAGGTGAAGCCCGCCACCAGGGCGGTCTCGATCATGTAGCCGGAGAGGCGCGTGTCCTTGCCGATCACCACCCGGTGGCGGTGGTCGCCGCGCTGGAACACCAGGCCCGCCGCCTGGCCGACCTTGAGGGCGAGTTCCGGGGTGATCACCCCGTTGGCCCGGCCCCGGATGCCGTCGGTTCCGAAATACTTGCGCGCCATCACGATCTCCGGTGCCGGGCCTCTCGTCCGGCCAACGCGGCGACAGAGTAGCGCGACAGACCTTAGCAGATTGGATTGCCCCGGGTGCTCCCCGACAAACACGGTCGAAATGCGGCGTCGCCTTACAGCACCCGCGGGAGCGCCGCCGCCAGCAGCGTCACGCCGGAGACCGTCAGCAGGCCGAGCACAACCCGGCGGAAGGCCGTCTCGCTCAGGCCGACATAGACCCGGGTGCCCAGCAGGACCGGGATCAGCATGGCGGGCAGCACCACGGCCAGCATCGGCAGCGCCGTGCGGGTGACGAGGCCCGAGCCGAGATAGACCAGCATGGTCACGGCCAGCATGGTCAGGTTGAAGTTCTGGATGATCGTGCGCTGGACGTCGCGCTCGTAGCCGCGCAGCACGCACCACAGGGTCGGCAGCGTGCCGGTGAAGCCGCCGAGCCCGCCGAGCAGGCCGCCGCTCAGGCCGACGACGGCATCCGCCAGCCGCCCGCCCATGGTGATCCGCGGCAGGTCCTTGGCGAGCAGCATGGCCGGGCACCACAGCACCAGCAGGGTGCCGAGCACCACCTTGAACCAGTCCGCATTGAGCTGCGGCAGCAGCAGCACGCCCAGTGGAATGCCGGCGAGCCCGCCCAGCACGAACGGGGCGAGGCGGGCCCGGTCGAAGCCGCGCCGGACCGTGACGGCGGCGACGATCTGCCCGGTGAGCGACCCGGCGACGGCCAGGACGGCGGCGAGCTGCGGATCGATCACCCAGGCCCAGAACGACAGGGCCACGAGCCCGAAGGCGAAGCCCGACAGCCCCTGCACGAACCCGGCGACCGCGGCCCCGAGGCCGACGACGAGATAGACGGACAACGCCATCGGGTACGCGGCTCGGAAAGATCCCCGTCCCCGGTCTTTCCGATTCGCTGCCCGGATCCGAGCCTCCGGCCGAGCTTGCGGGGGGTGTTCCCGGACAGGCGGGGCGGATTGTCATGGGGGGCGAGGCAGGACGGGCCCACCCTCCCCCTCTGCCTATCGGATTCACACATCCTCGGATGTGCCGCGGGTCCCCTCTCCCGTGCGGGAGAGGGACAGGGTGAGGGATGCGCGTTTTCCGGAAAGACCTGGTCCCTCACCCCAACCCTCTCCCGCACGGGAGAGGGGGCGCGTGGCGGCTTTCGCAAGCCGATGTGTGAAACATCGCTGCTGAATGAGTCTGAGGGCCAGACGCACGCGCGTCTCCCTCCCCCCTCTGCGGGGGAGGGTGGCCCCCGAAGGGGGTCGGGAGAGGGGAGCAACGGTGCAGGATAGGGCGCTCACCCTCACGCCTGCTCTGCTCCATCCGGAAGCCGGGTTCCCCTCTCCCGACCCCTGCTGACGCAGGGGCCACCCTCCCCCGCAAAGCAGGGCTATCGCATTTGGCTGATGAGGCTGAGCAAGTATGTGTCGTTCCATGCGGCGCGCTTGATTTTGGCGCGGATGGATCCCTTCGCGGTGTCGGCGCGCAGGAGGTTGAGAGCGAGGCGGCGCAGGATGGCGAGGTTTTCGGCGGTGCGATCGTTGCGGGTGTGGATGCGATCTTCGGCAAGCGCCACGTCGAGCAGCCAATGCTGGTTGTTCTCGATGCTCCAATGGACGCGCACGAGGCGGAGCGCTTCGGCGGGTTCGACGGTGCGCGACAGGGCGATGTAGCGGGTCTGCCGCTCGGTGGTGTCGCCGATCCGGCGCAGGCTGTCGATCCGGGCCATGGCGGTGAGGCCGGGGAAGCGGTAGGTCTCGGCCCAATCGGGCACGGGCTGAACCCAGGCCGTGCGTGTCTCGTGGCGGCCATGAGCGGCGTCCGTCGTGATGGCGGCCTCGGCCGGGTCGGGGTTGGCGAACAGGTCCTGGGCGGCCCGATGCAGCGGTCCGCGATTGCCCTTGATGACCAGGGCATAAGCGCCGCCGCGCGCGCGGATCGCCTGGGCCGTGGCTCGGTTGCCGTGCAGGGCATCGGCCGTGACGGTGGCGGCCGTGAGGTCCAGAAGCGCGATGATGGCCCGGGCTGCCGTGACCTCGCTGCGGCCGGGCGCCCGCTGCACCCCGAGGACGAGACGCTGCTCGGCCGACCAGGCCGTGACCAGATGCAGGGGCTGCGTGCGCCGGGCTCGATCCACGGCCCCGCGCAGCGACTTGCCGTCGAGGGCGATGGTCTGGCCGCCGAGGCCGGCCTGCCCCGACAAGGCTTCGGCAAAGCGTTCCATGAAACGGCGGAAGGCCGCCTCGAACGGCTCCGGATCGAGCAGCCGGAACAGCCGGCTGAACGTGTCGTGGCTCGGGATGCCGTGCTTGAGCGCCAGCACCGAGCCGAGAAGATCGGCTTTGGGGGCGCCGAACTCGGCCATGTCGACGCAGGTCTCCGCGCCACACAGCACGGCCGCAAAGGCGATGAACAGGATCTCCGACAGGTCGTGCCGCGCATTGCCGGACCGAGGATCCGGAACCGCCGCGAAAAACACACCCAGACCGCCCATGCAGGATCTCCCGTGCTCCAGGAGACCTTAAAGAATCCAGTTCGCGCTTCGCCGAAAGACCCCGCTGCCAAATGCGATTCCCCTGCTCCCGACCCGGCCTGACGGCCGGCCCACCCTCTCCCGCAAAGGGGGGAGGGAAACGCGCATCTCACAGAGGTCGTGATCTTTGTCCGATCGGTGAGCCGTCGGGCCTCTCCTCAAAAGGATGCGCCCCCGCGCCACCGGCGCTATAGACCCCCGATGCCGCCGCTCGCCCTCACCCTCGGAGACCCGGCCGGGATCGGCCCGGAACTCGCCCTCAGCGCCTGGCTCGGACGCGGCGGCCCGGATCCGTTGCCGCCGTTCTTCCTCGTGGCCGACCCGGACTTCATCGAGCGCCTGGCCAACCGGCTGAACCGGCCCGTCCCGGTGGCCGAGGTCGATCCCGAGACCGCCGCCGAGGTGTTTCCCCGGGCGCTGCCCGTTGTGCCGCTGCCGAGCGGCGCGACGGTGGCGGCCGAGCCCGGCGTCCCGGATTCCGGCAATGCCGGCGCGGTCATCGAGTCGATCACCGCCGCGGTGGCGTTCGTAGCGGCCGGGCGCGCCGGCGCCGTGGTGACCAACCCGATCGCCAAGTTCGTGCTGACCCGGGCCGGCTTCGCCCATCCGGGCCATACCGAGTTCCTGGCCGCCCTGTCGGTCGCCCCCGGCCGCACGCCGCCGCGGCCGGTGATGATGATCTGGAGCCCGGATCTCGCGGTCGTGCCTGTGACGATCCACGTCCCGCTCAAGGAGGTGCCGGGCCTGCTCACCCAGGAGCTGGTGGAGGAGACCGCCCGGATCGTCGCCCGGGACCTGCGCGACCGGTTCGGCTTGGCCGAGCCGCGCCTGGTGCTCGCCGGCCTCAACCCCCATGCCGGCGAGGCCGGGACCATCGGGCACGAGGACCGCGACGTGCTGGCCCCCGCGGTGGCGCGCCTGCGCGCGGCCGGGATCGACATCCGCGGCCCCCTGCCCGCCGACACCCTGTTCCACGCCCGCGCCAGGGCGACCTATGACGTCGCCCTGGCGCCGACCCACGATCAGGCGCTGATCCCGATCAAGACCATCGCGTTCGACGACGGCGTCAACGTCACCCTCGGGCTGCCCTTCGTGCGGACCTCGCCCGACCACGGCACCGCCTTCGACATCGCCGGGACCGGGGTGGCGCGGCCCGACAGCCTGATCGCCGCCCTGCGGCTGGCGCGGCGGCTCGCCGACACCGAGGCGGCCCGCAACGGTCCGGGCCCGGGCGGCGCCGACATCATCCCGTTCAGCATCTATGCCGGGCGACCGCGCGCCACGGGCGCCCAGCATTTCGACGCCGAGGACGAGCTGTGAGCGATGGAGACGGGCTGCCGCCCCTGCGCGAAGTCGTCGCCCGGCATGGGCTGGAGCCCAGGAAGGCGCTGGGCCAGAACTTTCTGTACGATCTCAACCTGACGGGCCGGATCGCCCGCGCTGCGGGGCCGCTCGAAGGCGTGACCGTCGTGGAGGTCGGCCCCGGCCCCGGCGGCCTGACCCGTGCGCTGCTGGCCGAGGGCGCGGCCCGGGTCGTGGCGATCGAGCGCGATCCCCGCGCCCTGCCGGCCTTGGCCGAGATCGCCGCGCATTATCCCGGCCGGCTGGAGGTGGTGGACGCCGACGCGCTGGCCTTCGATCCCCGCCCGCTGATCGGGACCGGCCCGGTCCGGATCGTCGCGAACCTGCCCTACAACGTCGGCACCGCGCTGCTCACCGGCTGGCTCGACGGCGCGGCCTGGCCGCCCTGGTGGGACCAGGCGGTGCTGATGTTCCAGCGCGAGGTCGCCGAGCGCATCGTCGCCGGCCCCGAGACCCGGGCGGATTACGGCCGTCTCGGCGTGCTGTGCGGCTGGCGCACCCAGGCCGACATCCTGTTCGACGTGAGCCCCTCGGCCTTCGTGCCGCCCCCGAAGGTGACGTCCAGCGTGGTGCGGCTGTTGCCCCGGGCGCAGCCCCTGCCCTGCCGGGCCGGCGCCCTGGAGGCCGTGACCCGGGCGGCGTTCGGCCAGCGCCGCAAGATGCTGCGCCAGAGCCTGAAGGCCCTGAGCCCCGAGCCCGGCGCCCTGCTGGCGGCGGCCGGGATCCTGGAGACGGCCCGGGCCGAGGAGGTGCCGGTGGCGGGGTTCGTGACCCTGGCCAACCTGTGGGACGCGGGGCGCGGACGGTAAAGTAGCCGGGCGCGCGTTCAGTAATTGCGCTCCCGCTCGAGCGACCACCCCGTCATTTCGGGCTCCGCTTCGCGACCCCGGAATGACGGGGTTGGATTTACAGCCGCCGGGCCGTTTGATCCTGTATCTGCCCAAAAAACAAAAAACCGGCGCCGCGGAAACGGCGCCGGCTCGATAACCGCGCCCCGGCCTGAACGGCCGGGACGCTGCATCCCAAGATCAACGGGTCTGCTGGATCGCCGAGAGCACCCAGCCGCGGCCGGGCTGGCGCTGGAAGGTCCAGAGCTCGACGGCCTCCGGGGCGGGCTCGGTCTTCACGACCCGGCCGCTGGCGCGGTCGACCATGACGTCCTTGAGGGCGTAGCGCATCGCCACGGTGGCGTAGTCGGTGCGGTCCTCGCCCCAGGCTTCCGCGAGGTCGCCCTGCAGCAGCTTCACGTCCGTAATCTTGTTGACCACGCCCTGGGCGGCGTTGTTGCGCAGCTCTTCGTCGAAGTAGCCGGCCATCTCGGGCGTCGCCAAGTTGCCGAGCGTCACCCGATCTTCGCGGGTGTAGGCGTCCTGGATGTCGCCGAGCAGGCGCTCGAACGCCTGGTAGTCGGCCGGGCCGACCTCGACCTTGCGGGTCTGGACCGGACGCGCGCCGCCGAACGAACCGCCGGCCGCCGGGGCCTGG
>NZ_VRVD01000206.1:0-7631 GCF_008040015.1 Methylobacterium sp. WL18
CCGCCGTGACGCGGCTCGCCGAAGGGCCGGAGGGCACGGCCACCCAGGGCCGGGCAGCCCTGTTCGCCACCGATTCGGACGCCTTCCTGGCCGAGCCGGCGTTGCAGGAGGAGATGTTCGGCGCGGCGGCCCTGGTGGTGCGCTGCCCCGACCTCGCCGCGATGCGGGCGGTGCTGGAGCGACTCGAGGGACAGCTCACGGCGTCCCTGCACATCGCCCAAGAGGATCATGCGGCCGTGCGCGGGCTGCTCCCGCTGCTGGAGCGTCGGGTCGGGCGCATCCTGATCGACGGTTTCGGCACCGGGGTCGAGGTGGCCCACGCCATGGTCCATGGCGGCCCGTATCCGGCGACCTCGGACGGGCGCACGACCTCGGTGGGGAGCCTCGCGATCGACCGGTTCCTCCGGCCCGTGAGCTACCAGGACCTCCCCGACGCCCTGCTGCCTGCAGCGCTCCAGGAGGCCAACCCGCTCAACCTCCCGCGCCGGCTCGACGGCACCCTCGAGCGCCGCTGAAAGCCCCAGGGCCGCGGGGGCAGGCGCGAGCCGTCCATCCCCGCGCGCCGCAGGCTCGAACCCCGCCGTCCGCGCCCGAACGACCGCTTGCCAGGCCGGGGCTGCCCGTCTAGACAGCCCCGGCCCACGGTGGGGCGTCGCCAAGTGGTAAGGCAGCGGTTTTTGGTACCGCCATTCCCAGGTTCGAATCCTGGCGCCCCAGCCAAAGTCCTGTGATTCTCAGCCGGCCGTTGACTCTCCGGCTGTTATCGGACCCACCCGAGCCGACCGCGCCGTCCAGGTTCACTCGGGAGGTCCGTTGTCCGAAACGGACAGGGACGCATGTCTTGCCCCGCTCCCAGACCAGCCGGAGCGAACAAGTTCTCGATCCGCCGAGTCTTCAAAACGCGAGCTTCATACCGCCGATCAGCGTGCGTGGGGCGCCGGCGAAGATCGAGCCTGTCGTCTGGGCGAGGATGCCCGCTCCGTTCTGAACGCCGGTGTTGGCGTTGATGGTATCGGCGAGGTTCTGTGCCGAGTTGGTGTAGACCCGATCGAGCAGGTTGCGCAGCTCGAGGTAGAGGCTCAGCCGCCGGGCGAAGCCTGAGTCCGCGGCGCCCGTCAAGGCCCGGTCATAGTGCAGGTTGAGGTTGACGACGGCAAAACCGGCCGCTTTCAGCAGGTTCGCGTTGTCGATGAAGAAGCTGCTCTGGGAGACCGCCTCGACGAACAGGCCCACGCCCGCCCACGGCCCATCCGTCTGCTCGTAGCCGAGCCGGATCAAGGCTGCGTCCGTGGGCACGCCGGGGATGTGGTTGCCCGCACGGTCGAAGCGGGCGGCCCGTGTTCCGGCGCTGAGTCGCTCCACGAAGTTCGTGTAGACTTGGTCGTCGTGGGTGTAGGCCAATGTAGCCCGCCAGCCGTCCCGTGAAATCCAGCGGCCACCGATCTCGATACCCCGGTGTTCCGAGGCTGGAGCATTGAAGACATACGGCAACAGGCCCGCCCCGGGTGACTGCGAGAGCAGTTCGTTGCGGAACAGTTCGTAGAAGCCCGTCACGGACAGCTGCAAGTCCGGTGCGGGCGACCAGTTCACCGCGAGGTCAAACCCCAGGTTCCTCTGGGCTTGAAGCTGCACGTTGTCGCCCGGTTGCCCCGCTGGTGTGATGAACAGGTTGGTCGCCGCAGGCGTCCCGTAGCCGACGGCCGCCCGGCCGCGAACCTGCCATTCGCGAGCGGGGCTGAAGACCAGCGCCAGCTCCGGCGCGACGTTCAGGAAGCTGCGATCCACGCGCACGACCGTGCCGACCGTGCCGGCGGCGCTGGTCGAGAACGTGTCGTTCCGCCCGGTGATGGCCGTACGCTCGACACCGAAACCCGCCACGGCCGTCCAGTGCTCTCCGAGCGTCAGCTCGATCCGAGCCCGCCCGCCGAGATTGTCCTGCACGGTGCGCTGATCGCCGATGAGGGCCCCCAGGCGCGGGCCGCCGTACGGCACCCTGTTGAAGATGGCGGCGTGGCCGTCGATCGTGTTGTAGGTAAGCGCCGCGTAGCCGACCGCCGGGAGCCCGAACAGCGTATCCTGTCGCCTCAGGTCGGTGAGGACATTCCAGGCGGGGTACGATCCGCGCGGTGCCGCCGTCGTGAACGGCTGGTTGAAGGCTCGCTCATCGAAACCGAGCTGCGTGCGCATGGTCGTGGACGCGTCGAGGTCGTGCTCCCAGCGCGCGGCCACCACCGAACGCTGGTCGGCGCGCAACAGGGCCGCCTCGCTCGCCGTGACCGCCGCCGTCGGTCCGAAGGCGCCGTTGACGAAATACGCGACCGTCGTGCAGCCCGGCGCAGCGGTCGCGGCGGCCGCGCAGCCGCGCTGGTAGGGGTTGATCCGGTACTGCGCCAGGGAGGAGCGGGCCGCGAGGTTCGCGTCGAGCGTGTTGTCGATGACCTTCAAAGTAAAGCGATTGTCCGGGGTCGGGGTATAGTTCGCCAAGAGGTTGATCGTCTGCGTGTCGTAGCTCGAATGATCCTGATAGCCGTTGGCGCGGACATCGCTGGCGAACAGGCTGATCTCAAACGGCCCGCTGGCGCCGCCCACGGTGAAATAGGTGTTGAGGTATCCGAAGCTGCCGGCGTCGGTGCCGATCTCGTAGCCGTCGATCTCGCGGCCGGTCCGGGTCTGGAACGCGATGGCGCCCCCCGTGGCGTAATTGCCGAACAACGCCGATTGCGGTCCGCGGAACACGTCGATGCGGCTGTAGGCGTGCGGGTCGGTCAGATCGAAGCGGGAAACACCGTCCGGTTGTGTCAGGGAGAAGCCGTCTTCCACGACGACGATGTTCCTGTTCGTGCCTGTCGACCGGGCATTGCTGCCGCGGATCGACACGATCACATCGCGGCCACCCGTCCCCTGACGGATCGTGACGCCGGGACTGTCGATCAGGACCTGGCCGATGTCGGCCGCGGGCCGATTCGCAATCGCGCCCAGCCGGGTCGTCGGCGCTCCCGCCGGTTCTCGGATTGGCCGGTCTCGGTCGTCCATCAGGGGGCTGGCTGCGGGCTGTCCAGTGGGCGGGTGCGCGTCGCCCACGACGGACAACTCCTCCAGGACAAGGGGGCGTGTTGCCGGAGCAGCGCCAGCGCCGGTGCACAGCGGGGAGGCCGCGAGAAGTGCGATGACGCCGCAAGCGGCACGGTGGCGGATCATGGCTCCGGAGGGCCGTCGGTCACGCACATGGTCGTGTGAGCCTACCCGACGTTTCGGATGAATGCCGGATGGCGAAAGGCGCTGCGCGTGCGTCGAGACGCAATCGATGACACGCGCGTAACATGCGAAAGTGGTACGCACTACGGTCAGAGATTGAGATCGGCCCTATATCGACGTTCCCGTCGAGCAGTGACGTTCCGGATCGTACGGTCGTTGCGAGCAGCGTTCCGCGCTGGCGCAGCCGGGTCGCGGTTGTCGGCGCGGATCCCGCTGCAGTGCGGTCGACTCTCGCTACCCGGACAGGGGACGGACCGCGGCTCGCCAATCGCTCGCGACCCGCTGCTGCGAGGTCACCGGATTGTGACCGTGGGTGGCGCAAGGCCTGTTACGGCCGGATATGGCAGGTCGGCCGTTCGGGAGGCCCTGAATCAAGGTTGCGCGAGGACGCCGCCGATACCCTTGCGTCGGTTTAAGCCGGTTGGCATCCCGGGAACCATTCGAACCGTCGCTCGTATCGCAGTGCGGTCGCCGCACCTGAGCGGGGATCGATGGGGCCGCTGCGAACGCGTGCTTGGCCGCGCGCAGTCGTGATCCGACGAAGATCCTTCCCTCGACCGTCCGGGAGATATGCCGATTCATGCCTGTCGAAGCGCTGACCTTTGACGCGCGCGCCGCCGCAGATTGCGGCAGCTTCGATGCGTATCGGCGGCTCTACAGCTCGGGCACAGACGTCACGCGCACCGACGGCTGTTTCCACGCCACCGTCCGGATCGTGCGGGAGCCCAGGATGGTCGTGTTCGATCGTCGGATCAGCGGCCTTCGGCACAGCCGGGACGCCGCGCGCGTTCGACGCGACGGCTTCGACCATTTCGTTCTGCACCTCCTCCTCTCCGGTGAGCTGGTGTCGGGTCCGATCGAGGACGAGCGGCGGCTCAGTCCCGGGGAGATCATGATCGTCGACACCTCGCGGCCGCACCGGTCGCAGATGGAGCGCGCCCGGCTCATCTCCGTGCAGTTGGCGCGTGAGCACGTGCGCAGCGTGCTCGGGACCATCGATCACATCCACGGGGCGATCCTCCCGGCGGCGGCGGCCGGATTGCTCTCCGACTTTCTGTCCTCGTTCGTCCGGCGGGTGGCGACGTTGCCGCCGGACGGCACCGGCCACGCGGCGCGCGCCGTGACGGAGCTCCTGGGCCTCGGCCTCGCCAACCTGCCGATCACGGATCGGGCGCTGTCGCACGAGGCGGCCGACCCCGTGCGTCGAGCGCGGGCCGAAGCGTTCATCGCGGCACACCTGATGGACGCGGGGCTCGACGTACAGGCCGTCGCATCCGGGATCGGGATGTCGCGCTCGGCCCTCTACAAGGTTTTCGGCGTGGACGGCGGCATCGCGCGCTACATCCAGCAGCGCCGGCTGGAGGCGGTGCGGAAGGCCTTGCTGCGGCCCGGCGAGGATCGCCCCCTGGCTAGCCTGGCGCATGAGCACGGGTTCGCCAACGAAAGCCATTTCAGCCGCGTCTTCGCGGGCGCCTACGGGGCGCCGCCGGGCCGGTTCCGCACGGAGATCCGGCAGGCCCGCTCGACCGGAGCCAGGGACGGGGTTGCCCCCGACCCGGTCCTCGCGCGCTGGGTTGCCGAGTTGTATTGATGCGGGGCGCCGAGGGCGGGAGCACTCGGCCCGGTCGCGCCTGGCGCGACCGGGATGGGCTGCCTCTGGTCCTGCTGCTCGCGGCGGTCCAGCTGGTCGCCTTCGGCGATCGCTTTCTGATCACCCTCGTGGCGCAGCCCCTAAAGGTGGATCTCGGCCTCAGCGATGCGCAACTCGGGCTGGTTCAAGGGTCGGCGTTCGCGCTGGTGAATGCGCTCGCCATGCCCGGCATGGGTGTCCTGGCGGATCGCGGCCATCGGCGTGCGCTGCTGGTCGCCAGCATCGTCGTGTGGGGCGCGGCGACCTTCGCGTGCGGCCTGTCAGACACCTTCGTGCTGCTCCTGGGTGCCCGCGCGCTCCTCGGCCTCGGGCAGGCGGCGATCACGCCCGTCGCGCTCTCGCTCTTGTCCGATCGTTTGCCGAGGCATCGGCTCGGACGGGGCATCTCGTGGTTTACGGCCGGTGGAAGCGTCGGGCGCAGTTCCGCCCTCCTGCTGGGCGGAACGGTGCTGGCTTGGATGACCGGGATCGGCGGCTTCCGGCTTCCCGGAATGGAGGCCGCCCTGCCGCCATGGCGCGCCCTGTTCATCCTGGCCTGCCTCCCCAACGTCCTGCTGCTCGTCGGCGCCCTCCGCATCGTTGAACCGTCACCCGCGCCGCCAACGCGCGACACGCGGCTCCGGGCGTGGCTGTGTCGGCGGCGCGCGCAGTATCTGCCGCTCTTCGGGACCGCCGTCGCAGCCGTCCTGATCGGACAGACGCTGACGGCCTGGATCCCGACCTTCTACGTGCGGGTCCATCATCTCACGCCCGCCGAGAGCGGCATACGGATCGGCCTGCTGGTTCTCGTCGCGGCACCGGCCGGACATCTCACGGCCGGGCGGTTGCTCGATCGTTGGCGCGCGCGCGGACGACGCAGACCCGGATCTCTCATCCTCGCGGCCGCCCTCGCGCTGACGGGTCCCGCGGTCGCCGCGACCGCGCTCGCCTCCGACCTGAATGTGTCCTTGACGGCGTTGACCGTCCTGGTGGCGCTTCTCGGCATGACCAGCGCACCCATATTGGCCAGCCTTCAGGTCCTGACACCCAGAGCCTTCCGCGGACGCGTCAACGCTCTTTTCGTGTCCGGCGTCACGCTGATCGCCTTCGGTCTCGGTCCATTCCTCGTCGGTGTCCTCAACGATCGGATCTTCGGCGCCGAGGGCGTCGGGCTGGCGATGCTGACCGTGTTCGTCCCCGTCTCGGCGCTGGGGTCTGTCCTCGCCCTGGTCGGCGGCGCCGTTCGTACGCCGTCGAGGCCGGACCGTTCGCGATAGCGGTATCCCGGCGATCGGACCGGCGACGCTGTCGCGGGCCAGCCCGCATCCGGCGCCGACGCGTCCGCGTTTGTCTCGGCGTCCCGTTCTTTTGTCCTGCCGTTTTTCCCGGCTCAATTGGTTAGCTTGGCGGGTTACAGTGTCTGTAAGGGCACTGCGGACCTGTTCATAACCGCCTATGCGGTCATTGGATCGTCTTTGCTTTTATGTGCGGCCAGACATCGTGTTTAAATTGCAGATCAAGTCCTCGAGCACAAAGATCCGGTGCGCCCCCTTCGTGCTGGAGACGCAAGTCTTCGACGAGGCGATGAGCGTCGCCGACCGGGTGGCTGCAGCGTGCCGTAGGACCGGGGCCGCCCGTTGCGATTCCACATGGGACTGGGTTGTGGAGATCATCGGGGAGACCGGCGGCATTTTCTATTGTGCACCGGTGGCGCAAGCATGATCGCGCCCAGCATACGGCCGACCATCGTCGACGTTCACCAGGGCGTATCTTCGATCCCGTCGGCGGATGTCTCAGTGCGCGCGACGAACCGTGTGCCGAACCTCGCCTGCATCGGGCTTCACGCCGCCCGTAGCCCAAGCGATCAGGGCTATGGCTGTCGCCGACATGAGCGGCACCGCGGGTCCGCTCGCGATCGACGGATCGCCATCGATGACTTGGTTCTGGTGTTGGGAGGCCAGGTCTTCCTGCCGGCGTGCCCGTAGAGAGCCCGACCGATGGGGCTCGCTTGAAGTGGGTGCTGCCGTCCGACGCATCCGCATCTGTGTCGCGTACGATCGATCCGGGCAGACGGGGCTCTCCGATCCGAAACTACGTAGGCTTCAGCGGCCGAACACTGCGGCAGGCGGGCGGCGACCTGTTTTCCTTCGACGGCATCGCCCAACTACGTACGCCGCCATAGACCAGTTAACTAAGTGCATTTGAATTAAATATCGCCTCTAGTCTCATATCGGCATCCGTGATTTACCCGCTTTTAGACGTAATGATTGATTAACCATCCAGCCAATACCCAAGGCAACCGTCGCTACCCAGAGGCCGGAACTATGCTGCACAGTGTATTACATCGACGTGATGCGGCCGATTTCGCGGCTCGTCGGGCTGCGCCTGTCGGTGGCTGTGCCGTGACGGTTGACCTGACGGTCGGTCAGGTGAGCGAGGCGGCCGAGGCTGTTGCGGAGGCTGTGCTGCCGGAGACGCCGTTCGTGGCGCGGGGGCTTCGGCTCGACTGGGCGGCCAAGCGCGGGCTCGACATCGGGGTGGCGGCGACGGCGCTGTTCCTGCTGCTGCCGCTGATGCTGCTGATCGCCGTGCTGGTCTGGGCCGGCGACCGCAAGGCGCCGATCTTCCGGCACATGCGGCTCGGCCGGGACGGACGCAGCTTCGGCTGCCTGAAGTTCCGCTCGATGGTCACGGACGGCGAGGGCGTGCTGGCCGCGCACCTGGCCGCCAGCCCGCGCGCCCGGGC
>NZ_VRVD01000207.1:0-7610 GCF_008040015.1 Methylobacterium sp. WL18
CGCCCCTGCCGGTCCCGGCGACCGCCGAGGCGGCAGCCCCCGCCCCGACGGTGCAGCTCGCCCGGTGGCATTACCGGCGCCACTGGCACTGGCGGCGGCACTGGCACCACCGGCGCCATCACTGGCACCGCCGCCACCATTGGCACCGCCATCACTGGCACCGGCGCCCCGTCGCGTATCGCCGGCATTTCGGCCCGCGGCACCCGACGTTCTACTGACGCGGGCAGCGCGCGCCCCGGCCGGATCGAGCCGGGGCGCGGCCTTGTGTCCGGGCCCGGAAAAGCTTATTTAACCACCTGATATCACTGCTGTTCCGCAAGGCCGTCCGGGCGCCCCGCGCGCCATCCGGACGGTCGCCAGCACCGCCCCTCCGGGCCCGATAACGGATACTTCCTTGGCCGAGACCGATCCGACTGGCGCTCCCCCGCCCGCCAGCGACATTCGCCCCGTCTCCATCACCGACGAGATGCGCCGCTCGTACCTCGATTACGCCATGAGCGTGATCGTGAGCCGCGCGCTTCCCGACGCGCGCGACGGCCTGAAGCCGGTGCACCGGCGCATCCTCTATTCCGCCTTCGAATCCGGGCACCTGCCGGAGCGGAAATACGTCAAGTCGGCCCGCATCGTGGGCGACGTGATCGGTCTGTACCACCCGCACGGCGACCAATCGATCTACGACGCCTTGGTGCGGATGGCGCAGGACTTCTCCATGCGCCTGATGCTCATCGACGGGCAGGGCAATTTCGGCTCGGTCGACGGCGATCCGCCGGCGGCCATGCGCTACACCGAATCGCGCCTGGCCAAGCCCGCCACCGCACTGCTCTCCGACATCGACAAGAACACCGTCGACTTCCAGCCGAACTACGACGAATCGCGGGAGGAGCCAAAAGTCCTCCCGGCCCGGTTCCCGAATCTCCTGGCCAACGGCGCCGGTGGCATCGCGGTCGGCATGGCGACCAACATCCCGCCGCACAATCTGGGTGAGCTGATCGACGCCTGCGTGGCGCTGATCGGCGATCCCGGGCTGACCATCGAGCAGCTCACCGAGATCGTCCCCGGGCCGGACTTCCCTACGGGCGGGATGATCCTCGGCCGCGCCGGCACCCGGCAGGCCTACGCCACCGGCCGCGGCTCGGTGATCATGCGCGCCAAGTCGCATGTCGAGGAGCTGCGCAAGGAGCGCGAGGCGCTGATCTTCACCGAGATCCCGTATCAGGTGAACAAGGCGACGCTGGTCGAGAAGATCGCCGAGCTGGTGAAGGAGAAGCGGGTCGAGGGCATCTCGGACCTGCGCGACGAATCCGACCGCAGCGGCATGCGCATCGTGGTCGAGATCAAGCGCGACGCCATGGCTGAGGTGGTGCTGAACCAGCTCTACCGGTTCACGCCGCTGCAATCCTCCTTCGGCTGCAACATGGTCGCCCTCAACGGCGGCCGGCCGGAGCTGATGAACCTGAAGGACCTGCTCCAGGCCTTCGTGGACTTCCGCGAGGAGGTCGTCTCCCGCCGCACCAAGTTCCTGCTCGGCAAGGCCCGCGAGCGCGCCCACGTGTTGTGCGGGCTGGCCATCGCGGTCGCCAACATCGACGAGGTCATCCGCCTGATCCGCACCTCGCCGGATCCGAACACGGCCCGCGAGGCCCTGATGGCGCGCGACTGGCCGGCCCACGACATCGCGCCGCTGATCGCGCTGGTGGACGACCCGCGCCACCGGGTCGCCGAGGACGGCACCTACCGCCTGTCCGAGACCCAGGCCCGCGCCATCCTCGACCTGCGCCTGCAGCGCCTCACCGCGCTCGGCCGCGACGAGGTCGGGGACGAGCTGAAATCGCTCGCCGACGAGATCGCCGACTATCTCGACATCCTGCGCTCGCGCGCCCGCATCCAGGCGATCGTGACGGACGAGCTGATCGAGGTCCGGCAGCAATTCGCCACCCCGCGCCGGACCGAGATCGTCGACTACGATTCGAGTGTCGAGGACGAGGACCTGATCGCCCGCGAGGACATGGTCGTGACCGTGTCCCATGCCGGCTACGTCAAGCGCGTGCCGCTCTCGACCTACAGGGCCCAGCGCCGGGGCGGGAAGGGCCGCTCGGGCATGGCGACCCGCGACGAGGATTTCGTCACCCGCCTGTTCGTGGCCAACACCCACACGCCGGTGCTGTTCTTCTCCAGCCAGGGCCAGGCCTACAAGGAGAAGGTCTGGCGCCTGCCGATGGCCGCCCCGAACGCCCGCGGCAAGGCGCTGGTGAACATCCTGCAATTGCAGGACACCTCCGAGCGCATCACCACGATCATGCCGCTGCCCGAGGACGAGGCGTCCTGGGAGACGCTCGACGTCATGTTCGCCACCGCCAGCGGCAACGTCCGGCGCAACAAGCTGTCGGACTTCGTCCAGGTGAACCGCAACGGCAAGATCGCCATGAAGCTCGATCCGGGCGATCACATCGTCCATGTCGAGATCTGCCGGCCGGACCAGAACGTGCTGCTGACGACCGCGATGGGGCAGTGCATCCGCTTCCCCGTGGAGGACGTGCGCGTGTTCAAGGGCCGCGACTCGACCGGCGTGCGCGGCATCCTGCTGGCCAAGGACGACCGGGTCATCTCGATGACGATCCTGAACGCCTTCGACGCCAGCGCCGAGGAGCGGACCGGCTACCTGAAGATGCGCCGCGCCGTCACCGGCGAGGTGGAGGAGGGCGCCGAGGTCGAGGCCGAGGACGGCACCGAGGCCGCCGCGATCTCGCAGGAGCGCTACGCCGAGATGGGCGGGGCCGAGCAATACGTGCTCACCCTGTCCGAGCGGGGCTACGGCAAGCGCTCCTCGTCGTTCGAGTACCGGACCTCCGGCCGCGGCGGCAAGGGCATCACGGCCATGCGGGTCAACGACCGCAACGGCAGCCTCGTGGGCTCCTTCCCGGTGGAGGCGACGGACCAGATCATGCTGGTCACCGACCGCGGCCAGCTGATCCGCGTGCCGGTGGACGACATCCGCATCGTCGGCCGCGCCTCGCAGGGCGTCACCGTGTTCAACACCGCCAAGGACGAGAAGGTCGTATCGGTGGAGCACATCGTGGGCGAGGACGAGGGCAGCGCCGAGGCCGGCCTGGAGAACGGCATCGAGGCTGGCCCGGAGGACGGCTCCGAGGGCGGCACAGACGGCGGCACCGACGAGGTGTGAGGGCTTCGGCCCGCACACCCCGAGGTTCCGTCCCGCGCAAAAATGCTCTAGGTCGGGCCGCGATGACCCGCACCGCCCTCTACGCCGGCTCGTTCGATCCGGTCACGAACGGCCATCTCGACGTGGTTCGCCAAGCCTGCCGGCTGGTGGACCGCCTCGTGATCGCCATCGGCGTCCATCCCGGCAAGGCGCCGCTGTTCTCGGCCGAGGAGCGCGCCGCCCTGCTCGCCGAGACCTGCGGACCGGTGGCGCAGGCCGAGGGGGCGACGCTGGAAATCGCGACGTTCGCCGACCTCGCGGTGTCGGCGGCCCGGCGCTGCGGGGCGTCGATCTTCATCCGCGGCCTGCGCGACGGCACGGATCTCGACTACGAGATGCAGCTCGCGGGCATGAACGGCGCCATGGCGCCCGAGGTGCAGACCGTGTTCCTGCCCGCCTCGACGCAGGCGCGCCCGATTACCGCGACGCTGGTGCGCCAGATCGCCGGCATGGGTGGGGATGTCTCGCCCTTCGTGCCGGCGGCCGTCGCCGACCGCCTCCGGCAGCGCTTCGCCGCCACAGCCTGATCCTCTGACCTTTCTGGAAGGAACCCGATGAATCGCCGCCACGCCCTCCTCGCGCTCGCCCTCACGCTCGGCTCCGTCCCGGCCGCCCGGGCCGCCGACGCCAACACGGTCTTTCTCGACACCAAGGACGGGCGCATCACCATCATGCTGCGGCCGGACCTCGCCCCGAAGCACGTCAAGCAGATCAAGACGCTGGTCGGCCAGGGCTTCTACGACGGCTTAAAATTCCACCGGGTGATCGACGGCTTCATGGCCCAGACCGGCGACCCGAAGGGCAACGGCACCGGGGGCTCCAGCCTGCCGAACATCCCGGGCGAGTTCTCGCAGACGGCCGAGTTCCGCCGCGGCACCGTGGGCATGGCCCGCTCGTCGGATCCGAACTCGGCCAACTCGCAGTTCTTCATCTGCCTCGGCGACGCGCCGTTCCTGAACAAGCAGTACACTGTCGTGGGCAACGTCACGGACGGGCTCGACGTGCTTGACAGGATCAAGAAGGCCGCCCCCGGTGCCCCGGGCGGCGCCGTGCAGGACCCGGACAAGATCGTCCGCATGACGCTCGCCGAGAAGGCCAAGTAGCCTCTCGCCGATGTGGCACCGGCTGGCCATCCTCGGCGCGCTCGCCCTCGCCCCGGCGACGGCGCGCGCCTATGATGACGTCTCAGCCTATGGCGGCTTCGCGTACGCGCCGGGCGGCGGTTATCCGCTGAGTCTGCCGCAGACCCTCCGAGGCACCGTCGCGGTGCCGCTCGCGCATCGGCCGGCCCGGGCGGCCGACACCCTGGCCGAGCTCTACCCGGTGCTGGCGGCCTGCTGGCAGCCGCCGGCAGGGCTGGGGCGACCCAACGCCGGGGCTGCCGATATCGAGATCACCGCGCGGCTGTCGCTTCGGCGCGACGGCAGCCTGATCGGCCCCCCGCGCATCACCTACGCGGCGGGTTTCCAGGCCGGCCGGCGCCGCAGCCTGGTGCGGTCGACCCTAGACGCGCTCGCCGGCTGTATGCCGGCGCGGATCACCCCGGGCCTCGGCCGGGCGATCGCGGGGCGACCGGTGGCCCTGCGGTTCGTCTACCGGCCGCCGGCCTGACCGTTTCGCCGCGCTCGCCGGATCGGGTGGGCGCCGCTACATTCTCACCAACAGGAAGGACCCACCATGGCCGACACCGAAAACCTCATCCTCGAGACCACCAAGGGCCGCGTCGTGATCGGGCTGCGCCCCGACCTCGCCCCGGGCCATGTCGAGCGGATCAAGACGCTGGCCGCCCAGGGCTTCTACGACGGCGTGCCGTTCCACCGGGTCATCGACGGCTTCATGGCCCAGACCGGCGATCCGACCGGCACCGGCTCGGGCGGCTCCGAGCTGCCGGACTTGAAGGCCGAGTTCAACGCCGAGCCGCACGTGCGCGGCACCTGCTCGATGGCCCGCACCAACTTCCCGCACTCGGCGAACTCGCAGTTCTTCATCTGCTTCGACGACGCGCGCTTCCTCGACAAGCAGTACACGGTCTGGGGCAAGGTCGTGGACGGCATGGACGTGGTCGACACGATCAACAAGGGCGAGCCGCCGCGCTCTCCGGACAAGATCGTCAAGGCGACGGTCGGCGAAGCGGCCTAGTTTGAAATTTGGCCGCTCGTGCCGCGATAATCGCGAGCGCGGGCGGCCGGTCATGGAAGATCGAGGCGTGCCGGCTGCGCTGCGGAGTTTCAGCTTTGCAGCATTGGCCTGGAACGCTAGGCTTCGTTGGTGTCTGAATCTCGCCGACGCGCACGAACCTTCAAGACGGCTTGGTTCGCCAAGACGGCGCGGAAAGCCCATATCACCGATCGAGACTTGCACGCGGCGATCCTGGAAGTCGAGCGCGGCCAGGCTGACGATCTCGGCGGCGGTGTCTTCAAAGAAGCGCTTGAACAAAAACATGTACCGGAGCGTCAAACTGGCCAGGATCGGTCATTACTGGCTCTATCAGTACCTGTTCGCGAAAAAGAATCGCGCCAACATCGAAGACAACGATCTGAAGGCGTTCCGCTTGCTCGCCAAGGACCTCGGCAGGACGATGGATGCCGACATCGCTCGTCTCATTGCGGCCGGCCACATCACGGAGATCTGCCATGACCGGGAAGCGGACGTTTAAGAGCGACGCCTTCGAGTCGATCCACGCGACCGCCATGGCCTTCCACGAGGTCGGCGTGACGGATGCGGAAACGATGCGCGCCTTCGACGAGATCTGCCTCGCCGTGCCGTCGGCGATCGAGCCCGCGCAGATCAAGCAACTGCGTGAGAACCTCAACGTGAGCCGACCGGTCTTCGCCCGCTATCTCAACACCAGCGAGAACACTGTGGCGAAGTGGGAAACCGGTGCCAAGAAACCCAGCGGCACCGCGCTCAAGCTCCTGGCGGTCGTTCGGAAGCACGGCCTCCACGTTCTGGCTTGAGGTCGAATTCCGCAGCCGCCGCCAGATCCTCCGGCGTGTTGACGTTCAGGAACGGATCGACTGTTTCAGCAGGCCATTCCACGATGGCCGCGCCATGATGCGCGATGAACGCGCCGACCCGCCGCTCGTCCCGCTCCACCAGGGCGCGGCGCAGATCCGCCCGCAGACCGACCGGCCACAGCGCCACGGTGTAGTGCTCGCGCCCGCCCGAGGCGGCGAGCGCGATCGGAGCATCCACCAGGGCTGAACCGAGCCGCGTGGCGAGATCGCCCGGCAGGAATGGGGCATCCCCGGGCACACTCAGGACATGGGTGACGTCCGGGTGCCGCACGGCGGCGAAGTCCAGACCCGCCAGCAGGCCGGCCAAGGGACCCGGGAGCCCCGGCACGGGATCGGGCAGGATCGGCCCCGGAAACCCGGCGAACCGATCCGGATCCCCGTTGGCGCTTAACGCCAGACCGGCGCCGCATTGCGGGGCGAGCCTCTCCGCGACGCGCTCCAGCAACGTCCGCCCGCCCATCAGCATCAGTGGCTTGTCGACCCCGCCCATCCGCCGGCCGAGGCCGCCGGCGAGGATCAGGCCCAGGACGTGCGGGCGATCCACCGGGAAACACCTACTCGATGACGATCCTCGGCGCGGTGCGCCCGGCCGGGGCGCCCGAGAGGTTCGCCCACAGGGACGCGGCGATGTCGCGGTAGACCTTGGCATGGGGGCCGTCCGGATCGGTCGCAACCACGGGCCGGCCGGAATCCGAGGTCTCGCGGATGGTCATGTCGAGGGGCACCTCGCCGAGGAACGGCACGCCGAGGCGCTGCGCCTCGATGCGGGCGCCGCCATGCCCGAAGATGTGCGAGGCGTGGCCGCAATTCGGGCAGACGAAGGTCGCCATGTTCTCGATCACCCCGAGGATCGGGACCGCGACCTTCTTGAACATAGTCACGCCCCGGCGGGCGTCGATCAGCGCGAGGTCCTGGGGCGTCGAGACGATCACGGCACCCGAAAGCGGCGTCGCCTGGGCCATGGTCAGCTGGGCGTCGCCGGTGCCGGGCGGCATGTCGACGATGAGCACGTCGAGTTCGCCCCACAGCACGTCGCGCAGCATCTGGGTGATGGCCGACTGCACCATCGGCCCGCGCCAGATCATCGCCGTCTCGGGCTCGATCAGGAATCCGATCGACATGACCTTCAGCCCGTAGCCGACCATCGGCTCCATGGACTTGTTGTCGACCACGGTCGGCTTGCCCGACAGGCCGAACAGCTTCGGCACGGACGGCCCGTAGATGTCGGCATCGAGCAGGCCGACCTTCAGCCCCTGCGCCTGCAGGGCCAGCGCGAGGTTGCAAGCGGTGGTGGACTTGCCGACGCCGCCCTTGCCGGAGGCGACCGCCACGATGTGGCGCACGCCGGCGATCTGCGGACCCTGGTTCGGGGG
>NZ_VRVD01000208.1:0-7588 GCF_008040015.1 Methylobacterium sp. WL18
GGCCGGCGAGCAGCGCCTGCGAGCCGGTATCGAGGGCCGCGGTTGGCTCGTCCAGGAGCCAGAGCGGGCGCGCGCAGACCAGCAGCCGCGCCAGGGCCACGCGCCGCCTCTGGCCGGCCGACAGGTAGCCGACCGGCAGGTCGTGGGCGTGGCCGAGGCCGAGCCGGTCCAGGGCCTCCCGGGGCGACAGGCGCGGTGCGCCGAGGAGGCTCTGCGCGAAGCGCAGGTTCTCGCCGGCCGACAGCGAACTCTTGAGGCCGTCGCGGTGGCCGACCGCATGGAGGCATTCGGGCAGGCTCGCCTCGCCGACCTCGGCCAAGGCGATGCGCCCGGCATCGGGCCGCAGCCGGCCCGTCAGGATGGCGAGCAGGCTCGACTTGCCCGCGCCGTTCCGCCCGGTCACCGCCAGGGCGTCGCCGGGCCCGAGGGCGAAGGTCAGGCCGGAGAAGATCCGCCGGCCGGAGCGGCGGCAGGCGAGATTGTCGACGCTGAGCAGCACCCGGTACCCCGCCCTCTCCCGCCGGCAGGCGGCCAGACCGATCCGCGTCGCCCCGCCGCGCGGACGGGAGCGGACACCCGGCGCCTCCATGCCCGATTGCGGCGCATAACGGAACCGTGCCGGGACGGGCCGGCTTTTTTCACCGTTTGCGGAGGCTGGCATGGACGAGGCGGGACACCCGAGCGAGGCGGACGTCGCCGCGACGGCCGATGCGAGGGCCGGCCGGGCCCTGGTCGAGGCCCGCGTGGCCCTCTGCACCCCGGAGGAGCAGGCGGCGTTCTGGGAGGCGGTCGGGCGCTGCTTCGGCGGCGGCAAACCGCCTGAGATCCAAGGCGACGCCTGATCAGCTGCCTTTGCGCGTCAGCGCCCGCAACGCGCCCCGGAATGTGCGCACGTCCTGCTCGGTCAGGCCCATGCGGTGGAGCATGTCGCGCATGTTGCGGGCGATGATGTCGCGCTTCTCGGGCGGGTAGAACCGGGCTCCGTCGAGGGCCGCCTCCAGGCTGCCGAACAGGGACATAAGGGCCTCGCGGCTGGCCGGCGGCGCCAGCAGCTCGCCCGAGAACGGCAGAACCGCCCGCCCGCTGGCCTGCCGCCAGGCGTAGCCCACCAGCAGCACCGCCTGAGCCAGGTTCAGCGACGGGAAGTCCGGCGACACCGGGAACGTGATGATGGCGTCGGCCAGCGACACCTCTTCGTTGGTGAGCCCGACCCGCTCGCGGCCGAACATCACCGCGACGCGCTGCCCCTGCCGGGCGACCACCTCGCCCATGGCGTCCTCGGGGGCGAGGACCCGCTTCATCTGACCGCGCTCGCGCGCCGTGGTGGCGAGCACGTAGTGGAGATCGCCGATCGCCTCGGCGACGCTGGCGTGGATCGTCGCCCGGTCGAGCACGTGGGTCGCCCCGGAGGCCGCCTCGCGCACGCCCTTCTTCGGCCAGCCGTTCTTGGGGTTGACGAGGCGCAGCTCCGACAGGCCGAAATTCGCCATGGCCCGGGCGGTCATGCCGATGTTCTCGGCGAGCTGCGGCTCCACCAGGATCACCACCGGGGCGATTCCGGGCGGCACCTCGGTGAGCTTGGTCGGAGCCTGGTCCTGCGGGTCTTGGGTCGTCATGCCGGCCCTCTGGCACAGGGGGCGACCGCCCGTCGAGGGCCGGGTGACGATGCCGCCCGGATGACAGCCCGCGCCTTCCGCTGCCGGAAGGGCCGCGCTATGTCGCCGGGGCGAAACGTACCCAATCGACGGTTGGGCGGGCGACCGCACGGCCCTTGCATGCCGTGCGCGGGGACAACGCGAGAAGGCATCGGTCCATGGCGAAGATCAAGGTAGCGAACCCCGTCGTTGAACTCGACGGCGACGAGATGACCCGGATCATCTGGGCCGAGATCAAGAACAAGCTCATCCATCCCTATCTCGACGTCGACCTCGAATATTACGACCTCGGCGTCGAGCACCGCGACGCAACGGCTGACAAGGTCACGGTCGATGCCGCCGAGGCGATCAAGCGCCACGGCGTCGGCGTGAAGTGCGCCACCATCACGCCGGACGAGCAGCGGGTGCAGGAATTCGGCCTCAAGGAGATGTGGCGGTCGCCCAACGGCACGATCCGCAACATCCTGGGCGGCGTGATCTTCCGCGAGCCGATCATCTGCAAGAACGTCCCGCGGCTCGTGCCCGGCTGGACCCAGCCCTTCGTGATCGGCCGCCACGCCTACGGCGACCAGTACCGCGCCACCGACTTCAAGGTGCCCGGCAAGGGGCGCCTGACCATCAAGTTCGAGGGCGACGACGGCACCGTCATCGAGAAGGAGGTGTTCAAGTTCCCGGACGCCGGCGTCGCGATGTCGATGTACAACCTCGACCAGTCGATCATCGACTTCGCCCGCGCCTCGCTGAACTATGGCCTCGCCCGCAAGTACCCGGTCTACCTGTCGACCAAGAACACCATCCTCAAGGCCTATGACGGCCGGTTCAAGGACCTGTTCCAGAAGGTCTACGAGGAGGAGTTCGAGGCCAAGTTCAAGCCGCTCGGGATCACCTACGAGCACCGGCTGATCGACGATATGGTCGCGTCCTGCCTGAAATGGTCGGGCGGCTACGTCTGGGCGTGCAAGAACTACGACGGCGACGTGCAGTCGGACACCGCCGCGCAGGGCTTCGGTTCGCTCGGCCTGATGACCTCGGTGCTGATGACCCCGGACGGCCAGACCGTCGAGGCCGAGGCCGCCCACGGCACGGTGACGCGCCACTTCCGCGAGCACCAGAAGGGCCGCGAGACCTCGACCAACTCGATCGCCTCGATCTTCGCCTGGACCCGCGGCCTGTCGCACCGGGCCAAGCTCGACGGCAACGACGACCTCGCCAAGTTCTCGGCGACGCTGGAGAAGGTCTGCGTGGATACCGTCGAGGCCGGACACATGACCAAGGACCTCGCGCTCCTGGTCGGACCCGACCAGAAGTGGCTCTCTACCACGGGCTTCCTCGACAAGGTCGATCAGAACCTGAAGACCGCGATGGGCGTCTGACACCTCCGTTCCGGTCGGAACCTGAACGGCGGGCGCCCCCCTCCGGTTCAGGCTTCGGCCTGTCCGTCCCCCCCGCAGCTCTGGGCGAGCGCCCGCCCGACCTCGATCAGCAGCAGGTCGATGGCGGCCCGCATCAGCGGATCGCCGACCGAATCGATCAGGTCGCGCACCGAGAGGCACTGCGCCGCGAGGGTGTCCAGGTGGCTATCGTTCATGGCGTTGGTTCTCATCAGGCGGCCAGGTAGGCCGGCTCGGACACCAGGACGGAGCGGCTGTCGCCGTGGACCGTGCGAAGGCGCGCCAAGGTGCGGGCGTCGAAGGCGGCGGTCGCCGCCATGATCTCCTCGCCGCCGATCTGGATCGGTAGGCCGAGGGGCTGGGCGCGGAAGTGCAGTTGGATGACGTGGATCATGTACAGGGTCGGCATCTGCAGCAGCAGGCCGGTGAGCCCGTGCGCCATGCCCCATTCCACGATGCCGGTGAGCAGGGCGATCGAGACCAGATTGACCACCCGGCCCCGGGCGCGGTGGGAGCGGGCGACGCCCTGCCGGGTCCATTCCCAGAGGTGCGGGCCGGCGGGACGCGCCCCCTCGCAGAGCTCCGGGTAGACGTCGGAGAGGAGGTGCGGGCGCGTGGTCGGCAGGAGGCGGCTGTAGCCGATGACGGCATCGCCCTCCATGGCCAGGAAGTGCACCGCGTGCGGCGTGTCGAACTGGTCGATCTCGCGTCCGTCCGGACGGGCGAGGTCGGTCCAGCCCTTCTCCTCGACGAAGATCTGGTGACGCAGGCGCCAAGCCTGCTCCATCGCGTCGCCGTAGCGATAGGCGTTGGCGGGGGTGACCACATGGATCATGGAACAACCTCACGTCTCGATGCGTGAGTGTTCCGCGTTCGGGCTCGGGTGTGTACTACGTAAAACCGTAGGGTTACGTGTATCGCTTAGAGCCGATGCAACCGTGGATTTGGGGCCGGATCGCTGACCCAGCGGGTACGGCGTTCAGGTGATGAGGCCGGCCCGCAGGGCCTGGGCGACGGTGTGCGCCTTGTTGACCGTGTCGAGCTTCGTGCGCGCCGAGCGCAGATGATAGTCGACGCCCGAGGCGGTGATGCCCATCACCATCCCGATCTCCGCGTCGGTCTTGCCTTCGGCGGCCCATTGCAGGGTCTCGCGCTCCCGGGGCGACAGGCGCACCGGTTCGCCGGCGGTGGGACGGCTGTTCATCAGGAGCAGTTGCCCGACCGCGTAGGTCGCCACCAGGTTGACCGCGATGCGGTCGGCCGCCTCGATCTCGATCGCTGCGCCGGAAAAGCTGATCCCGCCCGGCTCGCCGTCGAGGGTGACGAACGGGATCGTCAGGCCGGCCCGGATGCCGAATTCGGTGGCCTCGTCCATGACGCGGCCGGCCACCGGCGTCTCGGCCTGCACGGCGCTCCAGTCGAACGGGACGGCGCTGGTGCAGAGCCGGCGAACCGTCGGGTCGTGCAGGGCGTAGCCCCGGGTCACGTAACGGCGGGCCCATTCCTCCGGCATCGTGCTGGCGAGGACGAAGCCGCCGTGGCGCCGCGGCGGTAGCCCGGGTTCCGGCACGATGCCGGCCATCACGTACGAAACCCCGTATCCGCGGAATGCGCCCACGAGCAGTTGGGCGATCTCGTCCGGCGTCGCGGCCCGGTCGAGGTCGCGTAAGAGGTTGAAAGTCCTGTCCAAATGCTTCGCTTGCGGCATGCTCGCCCCGGATTTTACACGTAGCGCGACAAATCGCAGACCACCACAACCTGAGGATGGCATCTTGAACGCTTCGGCGATAGGTTGTTGGCGAAATCTGTCCCGCGGCCGGGGCGTCCTCCGGCACCGATGTGTGAAGCGGATCGAGTGCGAGTTTCAGGTCCATGATCGACGATGAGACTTCTCCGACGACGCGCTCACTCCTGGAGCGCATCGCCGCCACGCTGGACGTGCCGGCCTCCTACTTCTTCCGCGTCGATTGCATGCCGGTCGATCCGTCGGGGGTGAGCGCGGCGCAGTGCGACGAGGTCACGTCGCTGTTCCGTGCGATCAAATCGCCCGCCCGCCGGGACGCCGTGATGCGGCTGCTCCGCGAGATGGCCAGCGATAGCTAACGCCCGCCTCCGAAAAGCGTATCGGACGGGCACCAACGACCATTCGGGATCACAGGCTCGACTTCGATCCGCGTTGGCGCGCTTCAAGCCGGCTTCGATCGGCCCCGGTTTCCGGGGGCCGGGCATCGCCCCGGAGATGCATGCGACCGAAGGTGGTCGATACCAAGGTTTCCGACCTGCCGCCTACACGATGCCCCGATCACCGCCAGCCGCTTTTGCCGGGCACCGCCGGTGTCGGCCGAGCCGCCGCGCAGCTGAGATATCTCCGCCGCGTCTTTGAAGAGGATCCGGCAAGACGAGCGTTCCGACGCTCAGGACGCCACCAGCAAGGCGGCACCGGCCACGCCGGACAGGACCAGCCGCAGGCGGCCGAGCCAGAGCGGCACGAGGCCGCGTCGGGTCAGGTCCTGATCGATCAGGCCCCAGGCCAGGACGAGGACGCCGAGAACGCGCAGGTCCCAGGGGGCCGGCGCCGCCATCGCGGCCCAGGCCACCAGGGACGGTACGATCGCCACGACATAATCGCCGTTGCCGGAGTTGCGGGCCGCTGCCGCGCCCCAGCGGATGCCGCCCAGGAACGACGCGATCACCGCCCCATACGCCGACAGGATCGTGCGGGGCGACAGGCCGATGCTGCTTAACCCGCCGTCCGAGCCCGAAACTGCGAGCGCCGCGAAACCCAGGAACGGGATGAGGCCGGCCACGCCGAGCACGAGCGCGCTCATCGGGACAGAGTTCCGGTGCGCCATCCATCCTCCGAGCCGCCGCACGGGCGGCCGCCACGCCGTGTTTACACGGGCGGGTATCGCCCGATCCGAGCGTTCACGCATCGTGGGAGAGCGGTCAAGCTGGGATCAGGGCGGCAAAACACAGCAGGCGTTCGCCGCCTTTCGGGCCACGCGTCCGGGTCCTGAAACGTCCCAGGCCGCGCCGGGGATACACGGATCGCGCGGCCGTGGTTGCCCGCATGGCGCGACGCGCCGGGCGCTGGGTTAGGATCAACCCCCCGAAGCCACGAGCGGAAAGCTCCCTGCGTCCTTCAAGCGGTGGCTGGGTCGATGCGGCCACACGCCGTCATCCCTGGGCAGCACGGCGGAGCCCAGGATCCAGAACCACCGACGTGTCAAGTTCCTGCACGGACAGCGTTTCCGGATTCCGGGCTCGCCTGCGGCACTCCGGTATGACGGCGCGGGTTATCAGGTATGGGGTGTCGGTCCTCAGAAACTGAGTCTTCCAACCCATGTAGCCCGTAGCCACGAGGCGAGGAGCGCGTCGCCTCCCGCATCGAGCGAGAGGTGACCATCGACGCCGGTTGCCATCGGCCGGGAGGAGGTTCGCACGGCCGCTATGACTTGCGGGCCGGAGCGGTGAAGCCGGTCGGGCTCGGGGTCGGGGCACCGAGGAGCGACATCGGCGCGGTGATGCCGTCCTTCGCGGCGGGGGGCTCGTTGACGGCGGCGTCGAGCTTACGCGGCTTGAAGGTCCCCGCGAGGCTCTTGGCGCTGGCCAGATCGGTAGGGCTGAGCTTGTTCGCCACGTCGTCCCGCTTCTTGGCCGCGTCGTCGTCGCCCTGCCCAGCGGCAGCCGAGAACCATGCGTAAGACTGGACCAGGTCCTGCGTCAGGCCGAGGCCGCGGGCGTAGAGCACCGCAAGGTTGTACTGGCTGTCGCGGACGCCGAACTCGGCGCCCTGGCGGAACCACGAGGCTGCCGAGGCGAAATCGGGCTTGCCGTTGGCGGCGGGGTTCTCGGCGTAGAGCACCGCGAGGTTGTGCATCGAGCGGGCATGGCCCTGCTCGGCGGCCCGGCCGTACCAGAGCTTCGCCTTGTCGAGGTCCCGGACCACGCCGGCCCCCTTCTCGTAGTGGCCGGCGAGCTTGTACTCGGCCGGGGCGTAACCGGCCGCGGCCAGCTTCTCGAACAGCTTCGCGGCGACCGAGAGGTCCCGGGGCATGCCGCGGCCGTCCGCTTCGCGGGAGGCCAGATCCCAGATCGCCGTGCCGTCGCCGTCCAGCGCCGCCTGCTTCACCTTGGCGAGGGCCGGCGGAACCGTGCCCAGATCCGCCTGCAGGGTGTTCATGCCAGAGACCTGCGGTACCGCAGCCCGGGCGGCGGCTCCCCGCGCCTCGGCGGGAAGCGGCGTCGGCAGGGCCTGCGTGGTCACCGGATCGGCCACCGGCGGCTTCTGCGCCGGAGCCTCCGCGGCGGTCTCCGGGCGGGCGTCCCGGGCGGGCTCGGCCCGGTTCGGGGCGACCTGCGAGGTCTGGACCGTCCGCGGCGCCTCGTCGGGGGCGCGCATGCTGATCGCCTGGAGCGCGCCCAGAGCCAACACGATGGCGGCGAGGCCGAGCAGGAGGGGCCGCCGCCGGCGGTTGATCTCCGCCCGCAACCGGCTGAGTCGGCTCTCGCCCGCGGCGGCCGGCTCGCTTTCGGCCATGC
>NZ_VRVD01000209.1:0-7582 GCF_008040015.1 Methylobacterium sp. WL18
GGCTGTAGGCCGCGTCGTCGGCCGCCGCGAGGGCGGCGTCGAGCCGCTCCAGGCGCGGCCGCAGGACTTGGCCCAGATGCGCCCGCAGCGCGAACCGCGCCCGGTGGATCGCGTCGGGATCGACGTCCGACAGCAGCGCGTCCGCGGCCTCACCCTCGCTCGGCAGGGCCAGGACCAGGGCCGCGAAGGCCGGATCGGACAGCGCCTCGCTGTCCAGAAAGCGGCCGAGCGCCTCCGCGAACGCGTAGGCGCGGGCCGGATCGGGCTCAAGGATGAGGCGGAGGGCCACGTCCTGCGCCGCCTGCCAGCGGTTGAACGGATCGCTGTCCTGCGCGAGCAGCCGCATGCGCTGGGCGTCGGTGAGCGCGAGATCCAGGCGCACCGGGGCGGAGAAGTCGCGCATCAGCGACGGCACCGGCTCCTCGGTGACGCCGTCGAACACGATCTCGGCTTCGGCCCGGTCGAGGACGAAGATTCCGTCACGCACATCCGGACAGGTCGCACCCGAGAGCGGTCCCGCGGCGCCGACGAGCCCGAGCGCCACCGGGATCACCAGCGGCGGCGTGTCCCGGCCGCCCTCGCCGGGCAGGCTCTGGGTGAACCGCAGGGTGCAGCGGGACGCAGCCGGATCGTACGCCATCGTCGCCGTCAGGCGCGGCGTTCCGGGCCGCTCGTACCAGCGGGCGAAGGCCGAGAGGTCGCGGCCCGTCACCGCGGCGAAGGCGGCCAAGAAGTCCTCGACGGTGGCGGCGCGGCCGTCATTGTCGGCGAAGTAGCGGTCCATGCCGGCCCTGAACGCGTCTGCGCCGATCAGCGTGCGCAGCATCCGGACGATCTCGGCGCCCTTGTCGTAGACGGTCGCCGTGTAGAAGTTGTTGATCTCGGCATAGGCGCGTGGCCGCACGGGGTGGCGGAGGGGGCCCGCATCCTCGGGGAACTGCCGCGCCCGCAGGGACCGGACCTCGGCGATCCGGTGGACCGGCCGGGAGCGCATGTCGGAGGAGAATTCCTGGTCGCGGAAGACCGTCAGCCCCTCCTTGAGGCAGAGCTGGAACCAGTCCCGGCAGGTGACCCGGTTGCCCGACCAGTTGTGGAAATACTCGTGGGCGATGATCGCCTCGATCGCCGCGTAATCGCCGTCGGTGGCGGTCTCCGGACTCGCGAGGACGTACTTGTCGTTGAAGATGTTGAGGCCCTTGTTCTCCATGGCGCCCATGTTGAAGTCGGACACGGCGACGACGTTGAACGCGTCGAGGTCATAGGGACGGCCGAAGGCGGTCTCGTCCCAGCGCATCGAGCGGATCACCGCATCGAGGGCGTAGCCGGCGCGGTCCTCCTTGCCGGGCTCGACGTAGACCGCGCAGGTGACGGCGCGCCCCTCCATCGTGGTGAAGCGCGTCTCGACCTGGCCGAGCCGGCCGCCGACCAGGGCGAATAGGTAGGCGGGCTTTGGGTGCGGGTCGTGCCAGATCGCAAAATGCCGATCGGTCCCGGCGGAACCGGATTCGACGAGGTTGCCGTTGCCGAGCAGAACCGGAGCCTCGGCCCGATCCGCCTCGATCCGGGTGGTGTACACCGCCATGACGTCGGGGCGGTCGAGGAAGTATGTGATCCGCCGGAAGCCGTCGGCCTCGCACTGGGTGCAGTAGACCCCGTTCGACCGGTAGAGGCCCATCAGCTTGGTGTTGGCGGTCGGGTCGATCTCGGTGACGAGCCGCAGGCTGAACGGCTGCCCGGGTGGTGCGTGGAGGCCGAAGCCCGATGGCGTGGCCGTGTACGCATCCGCGGCGAGCGCCGCGCCGTCGAGGGCGACCGAGACCAGCCGGAGGTCGTCACCGTCGAGATGAAGCGGCGCGCCCGCGCGGCCGGCCGGGTTCGGACGCAGGGCCAGGGTCGCGTCGATCCGCGTGGCGTGCGGATCCAGACGGATGTCGAGGTCGACGCGATCGATCAGGTAGTCGCTCGGCCGGTATTCCTCCAGGCGGATCAGCGGCGGCGTCTCGGTACGCATTCGGCTCTCTCTCCGATCGGGGGCCGACCCGTTCTGGTCCCTCGCGCGGCCCGGCGCAACGCGGTCGCGGAGCGCGGACTGATGATCGGAGAAGCTCAGCGCATCGCCCCCGGGGGTCAGGACGACCTGGCGGCGACGGCCTTCAGCCGCCACAGTCCGCCGATCAGCCCGAGGTTGATGATGGCCAACAGCGCCAGAAGGCCCCACAGGGCGTCGGGCCCGATCCGCACCAGCAGGAAGGCGCCGAGCGGCGGCGCCATAGCCTGAGCCACCAGCGCGGGCCGGGCCAGCCGGCCGACGAGCCCGGCATAATGGTCGGGCCCGAACAGCACGAGGGGCACGGTACCGCGCGCGATCGAGTAGACGCCGTTGCCGGCGCCATAGATCATCAGGGCGAGGCCGATCACCGGCTCGTGCGACGCCAGCAGCAGCAGCCCGCAGGCGACCAGCGCGAAGGCGGCGGTCAGCGTCCAGAGCGGGTGATGCCGGCCCCGGTTGGCGATCTCGATCAGCCGCGCGGCGACCTGCGACGGCCCGATCAGGCCTCCATACGCGACGGCGGCGGCGAGGGTGACGCCCCGGGCCTGCAGCAGGGTCAGCAGGTGCACCGAGACCAGCGCCATGATGGTGCCGCCGAGCACCAGCACGCCGGCCATCAGCAGGAAGGCCCGGACTTGCCGCGGCGTCAGCGGTACGACGGGCGCCCCTTGCCCGGTCGTCACCACCGCCGGGGGAGGGGCCGGCGGGATCAGCGCGAGGACCAGCGGCAGCGACACCGTCAGGTGCAAGCCGGCATAGGCGAAGCAGGTCTCCCGCCAGCCGACCTGCGCGACCAGGAACGCCGTGAGCGGCCAGCACACGGTGCTGGCGAAGCCGCCAACCAGCGTCAGAGCCGTGATCGCGGACCGCGCCTCGGCGCGGTACAGGCGTCCCAGGGTTGCGTAGGCGGGATCGTACAGGCCGCAACCCATGCCGAGGCCGAGGATCAGCCATCCGGCCAGGAAGACCGGCAGAGTGGGGGACAGGCCCAGCACCATGAGGCCGGCCGCGAGCAGCAGGGCTGCCAGCGCCAGGACCGGGCGCCCCCCGCGCGCCTGGATGACGCGCCCGACGCGCGGCGACACCGCGGCTGCGACCAGCAGGCCGAGGGACAGGCCGCCGACGATCCAGGCCAGCGGCCATCCGGTATCCCGGGCGATCGGCTTGGCCATCACGGCCGGGAGGTAGTAGGTCGAGCCCCAGGCGAGGATCTGCACGACGCCCAGCGCGGAGATCACCGGCCAGCGGCGGGTCCGATCGGCCACCGGATCATCCCGTCCCGAGCAGGGGCAGCCACAGGGCCAGGGCCAGCAGGGCGACGAGCAGCACAGGCACGGTGATGACGAGACCGATCCGCATGTACTGGCCCCAGCCGATCCGCTGTCCCTTGCTCGCCAGAACGTGCAGCCACAGCAGCGTCGCGAGGCTGCCGATCGGGGTGAATTTCGGGCCGAGGTCGCAGCCGATCACGTTGGCGTAAATCATCAGTTCGCGCATCAGCGGCGGCAGGTCGGGCGCCTGCTGGATCGCCAGCGCACCGATGAGCACGCTCGGCATGTTGTTCATGACCGAGGACAGGATCGCGGCGCCGAAGCCCGCCCCGAGCGTCGCCGCGAGCGGCCCGTAACCGGCGAGCCAGACCAGGCCGCCGCCCAGCGCATCGGTCAGCCCGGCATTCCGGAGCCCGTAGACCACCAGGTACATGCCGAGGCTGAACAGCACGATCTGCCACGGCGCGCCGGCCAGCACCTTGCGGATCGGGATGCGGCCGCCCCTCCGGGCGAGGAGCAGGAGCATGGCCGCGCCCGCGCAGGTGACCACCGAGACCGGCACCCCGAACGGCGCCGTGACGAAGTAGGCCCCGAGCAGCAGGCCGAGCAGCGGGAACGCCGCCCGGAACAGCAGCGGGTCGCGGATCGCGTCACGGGGCGGTTCCAGCTGGTCGACCGGGTAGGTGACCGGCAGCGCGGACCGAAAATACAGCCCCAACACCAGAAGCGTGGCGGCGAGCGACACCAGATCGACCGGCACCATCACGGCGGCGTAACGCCCGAAGGTGATGGCGAAGAAGTTCGCCGAGACGATGTTGACCAGGTTGGAGATCACCAGCGGCAGGCTGGTGGAATCCGCCACGAATCCGCAGGCGACGATGAAGGCCAGGGCGGCCTGCGGCTTGAACGCGAGCTTCAGCAGGATCGCCAGCACGATCGGCGTCAGCAGCAGCGCCGCCCCGTCATTGGCGAACACGGCCGCGATGGCGGCGCCCAGCACCACCACCAGGGGGAACAGACGCCGGCCCCGCCCACCGCCCCATCGGGCGACGTGCAACGCCGCCCAGTGGAAGAAGCCGGCCTCGTCCAGCAGCAGCGAGATGACGATCAGGGCCACGAAGGTGAAGGTCGCGTCCCAGACGATGTGCCAGACCACCGGCACGTCGGCCGGCTGGATCACCCCCGTGGCGAGGGCCACGCCCGCACCGACCAGGGCGCTCCAGCCGATCCCGAATCCCCCCGGCTGCCAGATGACGAAAATCAGGGTGACGACGAAGATGGCGAGCGCGAGCATGCGGACGGGAATCTTTCCGGCGCCGAGTCAGGCGAGACCGACGCGGCGGCCGATTTCGTCCACCACCGGCTCGCCGTCTTCCTTGACGAACGCGCCCTGCTGCTGCGGCAGCAGATCGAGCACCCGCTCGGACGGTCGGCACAGCCGCACACCCTTGGGGCTGACCACGAACGGCCGGTTGAGCAGGATAGGGTGCGCCTGGATGGCATCCAGCAGCTGCTCGTCGGTCAGGGACGGGTCGGCGAGGCCGAGTTCGGCATAGGGCGTGCCCTTCTCGCGCAGCGCGTCTCGAACCGTGAGGCCGGCGCGGGCGAGGAGCTGCTTGAGCAGCGCCCGGGCGGGCGGGGTCTTGAGGTACTCGACGACGTGCGGTTCGATGCCGGCGTTGCGGATCATCGCCAGCGTGTTGCGCGCGGTGCCGCAATCCGGGTTGTGGTAGATCACAACGTCGAAGGCGCGATCAGGCATGGTCCACCTCGTTGGTTCCGGAGCCGCAGGCGGCCAGCGCGGGCGCGCAGATCTCGGGGTGCCCCTGGCAGCAATCCGTCATGAGAAATGCGATCAGGCTGGCGAGAATTGGGTAGGCGACGCTGTAGATGATCGAGCGCCCAGCCCGCCGGGACCCGATCAGCCCCGCCTGCTGCAGCTCCTTCAGATGGAAGGAGATGGTGGAGGCGGAGACCCCGATGGCGTTAGCGAGTGCGCCCGAGGCCATGCCGTCCGGGCCGGCCTTCACCAGCGCCCGGAGCGCCCGCAGCCGGTGCTCCTGACCCAGCGCCATGAAGGCCGCGAGGGCTTGCGGTTCGTCCATTTTCGTTTCAACAATCAAACGATAGTACGAACATATGAGAATGTCTGCCCGTGGACAAGCCCGCCCAACCGTTTGACGACGGCCTCCCGAATTTGAGCCGGCCGCATTTCGCGGTGCCGACCTCCGGTCAGCTCGCGGTGGCGCAACCCTTCGCGCACGCGCCGCGCTTCCTGATCCTCTACGGCTCGCTGCGGGAGCGCTCGTTCAGCCGCTTCCTTGCCTACGAGGCAGCCCGCCTCCTCGAAGCCATGGGCGGCGAGGTCCGGATCTACGACGCGCACGGCCTGCCGCTGCCCGACGATTCCACCGCCGACCACCCGAAGGTGCAGGAGTTGCGCGCGCTCTCGCTGTGGTCGGAGGGGCAGGTCTGGGTCTCGCCGGAGCGCCACGGCACTCTCACCGGCGTGATGAAGAGCCAGATCGACTGGCTGCCGCTCAGCGAAGGTTCGGTGCGGCCGACGCAGGGGCGTACCCTGGCCGTGATGCAGGTCTCGGGCGGCTCGCAGAGCTTCAACGCGGTCAACAGCCTGCGCCTCCTCGGCCGCTGGATGCGGATGATCACCATCCCCAACCAATCCTCGGTGCCGATGGCCTACAAGGAATTCGACGAGGCCGGCCGGATGATGCCGGGGCCGCTCTACGAGCGCGTGGTCGATGTCTGCGAGGAGTTGATGAAGTTCACGCTGCTGACCCGCGAGCGGGCCGACTATCTCGTCGACCGCTACAGCGAGCGAAAGGAGCGGGAGCCGGAGCGGCTGCGGGCGGTGGCGGCCGATATCGCCATGGGCAAGCCATGACCGGCCCGGGCGGCCTACTCGGCCGGGGGCGCGCGCTCTAGCTAGGACGGAGGCCGGCTCCGCCGGTCATGTTCGTTTCCGCAGAGGGCGTCGCGACGGCCCTCGCTCCGACAGAGGGATAGCCGCCTTATGGAATACCTCCACACCATGGTCCGGGTGGCCGATCTCGACCGGGCGCTCGCCTTCTACGTCGACGCGTTCGGCCTGAAGGAAGTCCGCCGCGTCGAGAACGAGAAGGGCCGCTTTACCTTGGTCTTCCTGGCCGCCCCCGGGGATGTCGAGCGGGCCCAGGCGACCAAGTCGCCGCTGGTCGAGCTGACCTACAACTGGGACCCGGAGACCTATACCGGCGGCCGCAACTTCGGGCACTTAGCCTACCAGGTCGACGACATCTACGCGTTCTGCGCCCAGCTCCAGGACAAGGGCGTGACCATCAACCGTCCGCCCCGCGACGGCCACATGGCCTTCGTGAAGTCGCCGGACGGCATCTCAATCGAGATCCTGCAGAAGGGCGGCGCCAAGGAGCCGCAGGAGCCGTGGACGTCGATGGAGAACACCGGCAGCTGGTAATCCACCCGCGACTCTTGACCCGGACGGCGGCGCGGGCGCATCTGCCCGCGGATCAGCCGGCCGGGCGGCCGCTCCGGGCGCATCGACGTCCGGGGAGGAAAGTCCGGGCTCCATGGAGAGACGGTGCCGGATAACGTCCGGCGGGGGCGACCCCAGGGACAGTGCCACAGAGAGCAGACCGCCCCGGATGCGTCCGGGGTCAGGGTGAAAGGGTGCGGTAAGAGCGCACCGCGGACGCGGCAACGCGGACGGCACGGCAAACCCCACCGGGAGCAAGACCGAATAGGGGCGGCGCGCCCTTCGCGAGAAGGGCAGGCCCGCTCTCCAGGCCAGTCGCCCGGGTTGGTTGCTCGAGGCGGTCGGCAACGACCGTCCCAGAGGAATGGCCGCCACGTCGGCGCGCGCGAGCGCTCCGGCCTTACAGAACCCGGCTTATAGGCCGGCTGATCCAACTCCCCCCGGACCCGTGCGCCGCGGCGATCGCGCGGTAGCTCTACAGGCTCCGCGACGCGCAAAATTCGCGCCCGGCAAAAACCTTCGGTTAACCGTACCGGGGTCAGATCGGTCGGCTCGCCAGCGCCAGGCTCGCGCGTTGACGATCCTCCGAGGCCCATGATACCCGGCATCCTCCCGTCAACGGCGTGTATCGGATCGCCGGGCGTAACCTGCACAGGTGCAGGTCCCGTCCGTGCGCGGCGTTTCGCGCGCTCCGCATCCGGTGCCGTTCCCGTCACGCGCGCCGCGCTCGCGCGGCCCGGCACAGGGCACCATGAGACGCACGAGCCGCAT